>NZ_JAKEIO010000004.1 GCF_021474405.1 [Streptosporangium] indianense | reverse complement strand
GGGCGGGGGTCGACGGCCCGGTGGAGCGGGGCACGGCGTCGTGCGGTCCGGTAGGTCCGAAGCCGGTCGGCGGGCCGAAGCCCGCGGGCGGTCCGAACCCGGCCGGCGCCGAGGGTGTGGGGGTCGAGACCGGCGGAGGGGCCAGCCGGTACGAAGTGGCCGCACCCGCCCCGTCGAGAGCGCCGGGAGCCGCGCCGCGGCCCTCGGCCACTTCGGCGAGCATCCGGTCGGCGGTCTCCGCGTCCGCTCTGCGCGCAGGATCCTTGACGAGCACGGCGTTCAGGAAGCCGGTCAGCGCTCCGGCCCGCAGAGGCGGCGGAAGCTCCTCGCTCAGGAGAGCCGCGAGCGTCGCCAGGGTGGTTCCCCTGCGCAGTGGGTGGTGTCCTTCGACGGCAACGTACAGCATCATCGCCAGCGACCAGAGGTCGGAGCCGGGGCCTCCCTCGCCGCCGGTGATGCGCTCGGGCGCCATGTAGTCGGGTGTGCCGATGATGGACCCGGTCATGGTCAGGGAGGTCGACTCCCTGATGGCCGCGATGCCGAAGTCGGTGAGGACGGGGCGGCCGTCGGGCCGCATCAGGACGTTGGCGGGCTTCACGTCCCGGTGCTGGATGCCGACGTCGTGCGCGGCGCGCAGCGCGGCCAGCACCTCGCGGCCGAGCCGAGCGGCCTCGACGGGCTCCATCGGCCTCTTGTCGAGGCGGTCCTGGAGCGATCCGCCGGTCACCAGCTCCATGACGAGCCAGGGGTAGGCGTAGGCCTCGGTGTCGACCACGTGGTGGATGGTGACCACGTTGTGGTGGTCGACGCGGGCGAGCGCCCGTGCCTCGCGCAGCACCCGGGCCCGGAGCATGGCCGCGGCCTGCGGATCGTGTTCGGCGAGTCCGGGATCGGAGGGCCGTACTTCCTTGAGCGCCACGTCTCGGTCCAGGACGAGATCGCGCGCCCGCCACACCATGCCCATGCCGCCGCCCCCGAGCCGCCCTTGCAGTTCGAAGCGCCCGTCTATGACCCGTCTGCCGGATTCCCCGTCGTTCATGGCCGGGAGCCTACGGGATACGTGGGGCGCGGCCTCACAGAGGTGCGGGGCACGGCCCCGGTGGAGGGATGTTCGTCGGCCGGGCGGTCTCATCCGATGGTGTGGCTGGGCATCGTTCTTCTGTCCTACGCGGGGGCGGTGCGGTGCTCTGATTCAGCCTTGCTTTGCTTCCGTCACTGCCCTGCGCAGCGCTTGCAGGAGGAATTCCCCGTCGGCGTCGTCGCCCAGCGCGACGTGGTAGGAACTCGTTTCACCGTGGCCGGACCACTGGGCCGTGACGCTGACACCGCTGTCGCCGTCGCGGACAGGCCCGTGGTGAGCGTCTCCCACCTGTCCAGGAATGGTAACGAGACCGCGCTCCATCGGGGTTGATCGTGCCCCATCGGGGAGCCCACCTGGGCGAAGGACACATCGATGGTCATTGGGGGTACACAACGCTGGCAGCTCCCCGACTCTGCCGAACGACCTTGGGTCCGGGACGAGTTGGCGGGCCGGTGCCGGGTGGGACCGGGTGAGGGGAGAACGCTAGAGGCCACCTCATGAACTTCCTCAGTGCAGATCGGCCCGGGAGACCTATCGAGTGGAACCGGCCGCGCGCCGGCTTCCGCTGTCCGTGCGTGGCCCCTTGCGGTGGGCCACCAGGTTGCACGGCTGTGTGGAGGAGGTGGAATACCGGGTGTGGGTGCGCGCCTGAGCATGTGGGGTCGGTCGACGGCGCCGACTACGGACAAGTCGTCACCGAGCGCTTGGCGCCGCCGGCAGTTGGTCGTCCACGAGTTACTCGGGGAACGCCGGTCCTCGGGATGGGTGCTGCAGAAGCTGGGCGATGGTCGCGGCCCGGCTGACGAACGTACCTCCCGAGCAGAGCTCTTGGCCGCCTCGTCGACCGCATGGGGGGCACTGACTCGGGAACTTCAGGCGCGACGTTCCGCAGCGAGCTGCTCCAAGAGTTCGAGGTCTGGTACGTCGAGGGCCGGTATCCGCAGCCACCGGAAAGGGAAACCGTATGCGCCGGCTTCGCGGTCGCGGAACTCCATACGCAGATACGCGCCCAGCTCGTCTTCGTCGACGCTTGCGTGAACGAAGCTGTAGCGCAGCACAGTGATGTCTTCCCACGGTATGTGGATGTCCTGGTAGTCCAGGCCGTCTCCGTCAGCGGTCAGCGGACCGAAGTCCACCCGGCCTCCCGCCGCCAGAGTCGCTTTGGCCTTGGCCAGCTGCGCCTCCGTCACCTGGGTGTGGATGTGAGCCATCAGTGGCCAGATGGAGGAAGGGGGGCGGTCGGCGATCTGGCCCGTACGGAAGACATCCCCCGGGGTGGTGACCGGTGGGTCGGCCAGTCGGGACGTCACGACGGTGCCGTCAGCGAACTCCAGCCGCTGAATGTACAACCACTGTGTGACGACCGTGTCGCCCGCTGAGGAGTGTCCCTCGAGATCATTGGCGAACCACAGGTGAGTGATCTCCGCCCAGGGATACATCCGAGGGGCGGGGGCCGCCTGCCCGTCGCCGCCATCGCCCGCGCTCAGCATGACACCGCTGCGGTGCACGGACAGCATCACCGTCCGCGGCCCGTCAGGTTTCTCGACCTGCCCGGGCAGCGTTCCGTACTCGGTGCTCGTTGACGGGTCCTGATCCGAGGGGACGGCTCTGGCGCCTTCTGATCTCCGGTTTCTCCCCCACCAGCGAGCCATTCGCCACCCCTCCCAGGTCCCACGGTCCCGAGCTCTGATCCCCGGCCTCTGCTCAACACACCACCGCCAGCAGCCTCCCCAAACCCGGGCCATTCCAATCGGATCACCGATCGCGGTGGACCTGTCGTCAGCGCTGGGTCGTGGAACGCACCTTCGCTCACTTGGACTGGTTCCGCCGCCTGCGCATCCGATGGGAGATTCGAGACCACCTCCCTGAAGCCTTCCTGAGCCTCGGATGCTCGCTGATCTGCTGGCGTCGACTGGCGGCAGTTCAGACGCCGGCGCTCGACCATCTTGGTCGCGGCGGCTCTGGCCGAGCGGTGCGGTCCCTGCGCGTCGCCGACCGGCTCGGCGAACTGTCTCGGAAAAGCCGAGCCCTACGCCGCGACCACAGCAGGCCGGGAACTGCGCGAGCAGATCCACACCGAACTGGCCGCCGCGCGATGAGTGCCTGTTCCTGATCCGGGCTGGAGTATCTCCGGGCGCTACGGAAAAGTCGCGCACGTCATAGGCGGATGATGACGAGAGCGATGTCGTCGGAGGCGCCCCCGGCGACGTCGAGCCGGGTCAGCAGCGAGTCGGCCAGCAGGTCAGGGGCGAGGTTTCGGTCCTGGGCCAGGGCAGTGGTCAGGCGGTCCAGGCCGACGTCGATGTCCTCGCCGCGGCGCTCGATGAGGCCGTCGGTGTACAGCACGAGGGTGTCTCCCGGCCTGAAAGGGAGGCCTGCCTGGGGGCGGGGGACGTGGTGCTCGCGTGTGCCGAGTGGCGGGTCGGTGGCCTGGTCCAGCTGTTCGCAGGTTCCGTCGGTGTGGAGCAGGACCGGCGGTGGGTGCCCGGCGTTGCTGTAGATGATCAGTCTGCTGCGGGTGTCGATGAGCACCTTGACCGCGGTGGCGGCCATGGCGCCGTCCACGGAGCGGGCATAGAGGCCGAGAACTTCCAGGGCCTGAGCAGGGCTGGGGATGGCGCGGATGACGGCGCTCAGGGCGCTGCGGAGCATGCCCATGATGGCCGCGGCGTGCAGGCCGTGGCCGACGACGTCTCCGACCGCCACGGCGTAGCGGTCGGGTGGCAGGTCGACGACGTCGTACCAGTCGCCGCACACGTTCAGTGACGCGGTCGCGGGCAGGTAGCGCACGGCGATGTTGGTGTGCCGGTCCAGGTCGGGGACGGAGAGCATGGCTTCTTGCAGGGTGATGGCGACCTGCTGTTCGCGGGCGTGGGCCTGGCGTAGTTCCTGGTTCAGCCGGTGCAACTCGCGGGCGCGCGCGTACAGCTCGGCTGCCATGCCCTCCGTTCGTTCGGGCGACTCCTTGCTGAGCTGACGTGCCCGGGGTGAGTGGACGAAGGCCGTGACGTCCGTTACCTGTTGGATGATCCACTTCACCATGCCGTCAGGTCCGTAAAGGGGGGTGTGGATCACGGACCACCATCGCTCCTCGAAACCGTCCTGCTGATCGGGGGCGGGAACGTCGTACCGCTGGAGCACCGCGGTTTCCGGATTCCCGGTGCTCAGAAGCCGGTGCAGGGAGGCTTTCAGGTTTCGTTCCGCGTCGCTGCGGAAGCCGGGATTCTCCGGCAGGGCGTCAAAGAAGTACTTCCCGATCAACTCGTCCTTGGTCCGGCCTGCAGTCCGCAGGCAGGCCGGGTTGACGTAGCGGATCACCAGGTCCGCATCCAGCACCAGGTACGGGCTTGGGGTGGCGTCGAAGAACGCCGTGAAATCGATGTCCGCTGTCATCACGCGCTCTCCGTGGCCGCGAGCGCGACTGCCTGGAGTTCCAATCTACGGGCGATCCGGCGCCAGGGCTCGTTCGTTCGCGTTCCTTCGCCCAGCACCGCGGCCTCCGACCGGCTCCCAGATGCTACTGCTCCCCAGCTGGGGCTTTGCCCGCCGACCGGGCCCCGGCTCGTTCTCGCAGTCGAGGGTGAGCCAGAGGGTGCGCACTGGAGCAGTCTCCGCCCGAGGCGTCGGCAAGCTGGGGCGAGGAACCCCCGGCCCTGCCGGCATCGCAGAGAGATCGCCCGAAGCGGTCCAGGGCGACGGCACCGACTCGGCAAATCTCCGTTGCCCACCTCCCGCCAGGCAATACGGAGCTGGGCGGAGTGAGGATGGAGGGGAACCGATCCACCCCTCTACCGGGAGGGGGAGGTGGCATGACCTACCCCTGTGCAGCCGCAGCAGCCACCGGCACCATTCGCCCGCACGACATCGAATCTCAGGACCCTTGCTCCGCGGAAGCCTGGCGACGTTGGCGAACATGGGCTGGCCACTCAATGTCACCGCCTGAGCACCGAAAGGGGATGCGGTGATGGCCATTGCTCGGACAGTCGCCCGGGTGGTGATCGTGATGAATCCACGCTCGGGCGGCGGCAAGGCGGCGCGTTACAGCCTGAAACATCGGGCCGAGGGCATGGGAGCCCAGGTCTGGACGACCAGCACGCAGGAGGACGCGGCGTCGCTCGCGAGGAACGCCGTGGTGGAGGGGGCGCAGGTGCTGGGGGTCGCCGGCGGTGACGGCACCGTGTCGGCGGTCGCCGCGGTGGCCGCCGACACGGGCCGGTCGCTGGTCGTGGTCCCGGCGGGTACCCGCAACCACTTCGCCCGGGACCTGGGCCTCGATCTGCGCGATCCGGGACGGGCGCTGGACGCCCTGATCGACGGTGAGCCCGCGCAGGTGGACCTGGGCGTGCTCGGCTCGCGTGTCTTCGTCAACAACGTCTCTTTCGGCGTGTACGCCGATGCCCTGCTGGAGCCCGGGTACCGGGAGGACAAGCCGCGCGCGTTCGCCGCAGTGGCACCCGACTATGTCAAGGGCAAGCAGTGGGTCGAGGCCCGTATGGACACACCATGGGGGACCATCGAGTTCCCGCAGGTGGTGCTGATCTCCAATAACCCTTACCACCTGGCCACACCGCGCTGGCTGGGGCGGCGCTTCTCCCTCAGCACGGGACAGCTGGGCGTCATCGTTCTCAAGCGCCGGGCGCAGGCCCCGCCGGATCTCCTGCGGCATCTGCGCGGCGAACTGCTACAGGACAAGCGCGGTGCCGGGTCGGCGGAAGATGGTGCCGTCGTCTGGTCTGCTCCCGGCATCACACTGCACGGCGAGGCGCCGCATCTTGACGCCGGCGTCGACGGCGAAGCGATGCGGCTTCCTCTGCCCGTCGTGTGCGCTATCCGGCCGGGTGCCCTGCGTCTGCTGCTGCCGAAGGACCGGCCGGGGATGCCGCCGGAGCACGCGAGGCGCCACTGAGAGGACGTCCCCGAGTGCCGGACTCCCGCATCCCTTGCCCCGCCGGGGTCGGCGGAGCGTGCGCACGCGCTGCACTCCGCTCGCCCCGTCCGCCTTCGCGGATCATCTGGTATCCGGTCCGGTCCCGGTGATCAGTGCTGGGGGTGTGGGCGGTGGAACAGGGGCCGCCGCTGTGTGGCAGTGCCGCGCGGAGCGAGGCGGCCGACTTCGACGCGCAACCTGATGGCCTGGAACACCTCGACCACCCCGAGGACCACGGCCATGACGGCCACCGCCAGGGTGAATGCGGCGATCGAGGTGAACGGCGAGACGATCAGCACGATGCCCGCCAGAGTGCTGATGATCCCGTAGAACAGCTGCCAGCCGCGTGCCGGCGTGTCCTCGGCGGAGGCCGCCGCTGCCGTCACCATGATGCCGCGCATCAGCCAGCTGAAGCCGATCCACAGGGCGAGCAGGAAGATGGACTGCAGGGTGCCCCGGAAGCAGATCAGCCCCAGCAGGACGGAGAGCGCGCCCGTGAGGAAGTGCAGCACCCGAAGATGCCGGGGGACGTGCGTGCCGAAGGCGGCGGCCAGCTGGAAGACGCCGGTGGCCAGCAGGTAGATGCCGAAGAGTACGCCGACGACCCGCAGCGTCTCCTCCGGCCAGGCGAAAACGACGACGCCCAGAGCGATCGTGGCCAGGCCCATGGTGAGCAGGATCTGCCAGCCCATGTTCGCCAACGCACCCAGGCCTTCGGTCAAGGGAGCGTCTTGTGGCTCGCTGCCGCGTGGAGGGCCGACGCCCGAGGCATCAGAGGGATAAGTCATGCCGCTGCCTCCTCCTGGAAGAGCACGGTCGGCCGTACACCTCCATCGTCACCCACCCGGCTCCGATGCACCTGGCGGCGGCCTTCGCAAGCCCGGTCAGGAACGGCCGCGGTGGCGCAGTAGACGACGCAGCCGCGCGAACAGCGACGGACCGTTCCGTGCGCGGATAACGCCGGCCGTTCTGTGGCTGCAGATCATCCGCTACGTCGTACCGCTTCGCCTATGCACTGAGAGAACGTCTGCGGGAGTGGCTACCACCGAATGGCGATCAGCGTGCCGGCCACACCGAGCAGCACGGTGCCGCGATCACGGAGCGGAAGGCCACAGCTGGATTGACGCCCACGCTCATGGACGTGTTCGTCCCCTTCGGCGGCAAGGGCGAGCAGGAGCCTGCGGCAGGTCATCGCCCAGAACAGCCGGGCCAAGGTTGAGCGGATGCTTGTCAACTTTCCGGCGTAGTGGTACATCAGATGTGGAGCGGATTGAACGCAGGAACGACGTGAAGGAGGGATGACAAGATGCTCATGCGTACGGATCCCTTCCACGAGCTTGACCGGCTCGTCGAGCGCGTCTGGGGCACGGCCGCACACCCGGCGGGCACACCGCTGGATGCCTGGCGCGAGGGTGACACGTTCTTCGTGGAGCTGGACCTGCCGGGCGTGGACACCGAGTCGATCGATCTCGATGTCGAGCGCAATGTCCTGACGGTGAAGGCTGAACGCAAGCCGGCGTACGGCGAGAACACCGAGACCGTGGTCACCGAACGGCCCGTCGGGACGTTCAGTCGGCAGCTATTCCTTGGCGAGACCCTCGACGTCGACAAGATCGAAGCCTCCTACGAGGCCGGTGTGCTGAAGCTGCGGATCCCGGTCGCCGAGCAGGCCAAGCCACGCAAGATCACCATCAGCGGCGGCAGCAACCGCAAGGAACTGGACAGCTGACGCCTCAGACACTCCTCTCTTCAAGGGCCTCGGGCATCAGTCCGGGGCCCTGACGCCGTCTTTGCCCCTTCTCCATCGGCGACCACGGGGCGCCGACACGTGACAGCATGGCTACCCGCGTGCCCCGTCCTCCGGCTTCCCGTCCTCCGCGTCGAACACCTTGGTGAAGGTGGCGCCGCACCGGCAGCGGGAGTGCTCGATCAGTTCTCCATCGGCCGACACGCTCAGCCCCTGGCTGAGCCGCACGTGCACATGATGACCCATGAGGAGCTGCCCTCCTTGACCTCGTCTGGTCCGGTCATCGTGGAGGCCGACCGCGTGAACCGGCAATGCCTCAGCTCACACGTGAGTGCCGATGGTGCCGCCTTCAGGGTTCGCCGCAGCGCCCAGGAGATGGGCGCGCAGAATCCCGGACACAAAGATGCGCGCCCGCAACCCTGGGGCAGGCGCGCACTGTCGGGATCATCCGGACGACTTCGTGGGCGCCCGCCCTGCTCGTGCGACGGGTTGCGGCTGCGGGTGGCTGGCGGCGTGCAGCGTCGGTGCTGTGTGCCGCTTGGGACGATGGCCGCCCTCGCCGGGGCACGGCTGCGGCTGCGGGGCGCCTCGGCGTCACCGGGCAGCGGCAGCGGCCGGCGCGCCATCAGGCGTCCGACCCAGCGGCGGCCGCAGTGCTCGCATAGGGGTGGGCCCTGGGGCGGTACGGGGAGGAGAGCGGCGGTGTTGTCGCGGTAGAAGACCTCCCACTCGGCATTCAGAGATCGCTGCACTGCACCTCCCATCCGGCGTGCGGGCGCTGTCCCGGGTGCCGACCAGACGTAGCTCCCCCTGGTCCTGGTCCAGCAGCGTCCGCACGGACACCAGAACGTCGAGGCCGTCGGCATCGGCACATGGGTCAACTGCGACAGGTCTACCTGGTCAGACTTGACAAGGCATGACTCAAGTTCTATTTCAGAAAGGCAGGCAAGTGAGTAGGAAATGGCAGCTCAGCATGGGCGAGGAGGTGACCGGACGTGCAGGCGCCGGAGCCAGAATCGGACCTGTACGCGGTGCTGGGAGTGCGGCCTTCAGCGACGGCCGAGAAGATCACCTCGGCCTACCGCGCCCGCGTGCGGGAACTGCGCCCCGACACCCGCGTGGGCGCGGACACCACCGCACGGTTCGTTGAGGTGCGGGCGGCGTACGAGACGCTGCACGATCCCATCCGGCGGGCGGCCTACGACCAGCGCCTCGAGCGCACGCTGCCTGCGCCTGATCCACGTGCTGCCCCCAGCAAGCCCGTGCGGCCCCCACGGCGGTACGTCGTGGTGCTCGGGGACGTGCGCCCCGAGCCGCCGCTGCGCGCGGGGCCGGTCCGGTGGGTCCCGGGCCGGTGAGACGAGAAACGAGGTGAGGACGAGAGGGAAGCTACAAGCGGGCGGACGATCCCGTCGGTGGTGGCGTTCGCCAAAACGGCGAGGTACTCGTCGGCGAGGTGGCCAAGCGGCAGGCCGTGACGAACGTGGAGCGCGCCGCACACTCCGTGAAGCGGCACATGGGCGACCACGGCCGGCGTTTTCCCGAGTACGGGGACGTCGACGGCAAGCGGTACACCGCGCAGGAGATCAACCAAGGAGGCCGGGAAGATCGCGGGCCTGAACGTAGCTGACAGGCTTACCCCTACCTGGGGTACCGGGGAAGTGGGCATCGCCTTCGGTGCCCCGAGATCACTGGTATGCGGAGGTGACGAACCATGCAGCACCACGAGTTTCTCGCTCGCGTACGCGAGCTCGGCGAATACGCCAGCCAGGACGAAGCCGCGAAGGTCACCGACGCGGTGCTGAGCGTGCTCGCCCAGCGCATCAGCCCCGGCGAGGTCGACGACCTTGCCTCCCAGCTGCCCGCACCGCTGGGACAGGCACTGGCCCAGGCCAAGCAGGCCCAAGCCGAGAGCTTCGGGATCGAGGAGTTCTACCGCCGGGTCGCCGAGCGCATCGGCGCCCGACCGCGCACCGCCCAGTGGGACGCCAGTGCGGTCCTGACCACCCTGGCCGGCGCCGTCTCCGGCGGTGAGCTGAACCAGATCATCAGCCAGCTTCCCTCCGGCTACGCCGTCCTGTTCGGCAAGGCCGATCTGGCCAGCTGACACCGGAATCCCCGGGGCACCCCGAGTACGGCCACGCCGTCGGCGCGCAGACCGGCCTCCGTCCGCTCGGCCAGGACGCGCCGGTGATCCCGATCGCCGAGCGCGCCAAGCCTCGCAAGATCGCCATCAGCGAGTTCCGCGAGGACATCCCCGGACGGCCGATGGCGGCCAGGTCCGGCCGAAGGACGGAGGACGGGCATTTGATCTCCCCTTCCCCCTCCCCCGCCTTCGTCTCCACTGGAGCAAAGAGCCAAAGAAGGGTGGTTGCCACATGCCCCTGCGACGCGAAGCGTTCCTCGAGCGGGTGAAGGAACGCGGCGAGTACGCAACGGAACACGAAGCCGAGCGGGCGGCGCGCGTGGTCCTCGCCCTGCTGGGTGCACACCTGGTCGGCGAGGTGCGCGCCCAGCTGGCGGCGCGCCTGCCGGAGGACTTCGCCCTGATCCTGCTCAACCCCCTGCAGAGCGCCGAGCCGCTGACGCCGGAGAGATTTGTACGGGCGACGGCAGCCTGGATCGAGGGAGCCACCGAGCGGACCGCAGCCTGGGACGTCAGCGCCGTGCTCAGCACCGTCGCCGACGCCGCCGACCCCGACCTCATGGACCAGGTCCTGCTCCAGCTCCCGACAGGCTACGACCTGCTCTTCGGCCGCCCTCAGCCCACCTGACCCTTATCCGGTTCCACACCCGCCGCGCACCGGATGCCGGCGACACAAGGGCAAACGTCCCAGGCCCGCAATCAGCCGCGAGAGTCCCAGACGCGGCGCTGCGGGCCTTCGGCGTGAGAGCACCAGTCTGGTGCACCAGTTCCTGGAGGGTGTGGTCACCGGCGTCATCCGCCTGGGCCAGTGCGGCGCCGATTTCGGTCACCAGGGACGTGGTCCTGCGGCCGTAGGTCCGGTGGCAGGTGGTCGACGGTCCGATCGGGACTGTCGCTCATCCCGTGGACGACCCCGTGGGGTCCTCCGGCGGTCGGACGATCGCGCATGTTCTGCGGCGCACGACGCATGGAGACTCCGCCAGGGCGGCTCATACGGTTCTCTCGCCGAACCAACCGAGCTCTGACACTGAGGAGTTGTGTATGAGTGCCTACGTGGTGATCGACCTTGACATCGAGAACCCGGCCGGCTTCCAGAAATACGTGGACGCTGTGACCCCCCTGATCGAGAAGGCGGGAGCCCGCAACCTCGTGGTGGACGACGAGTGCCTGGTGCTGGAGGGCGACTGGCGACCGAACACCCTGGTCATCCATGAGTTCGACAGCAAGGAGGCCGCGCTCGCCTTCTGGGACTCTCCTGACTACGAGCCGCTCAAGGCACTGCGGCGCCGGCACTCCACGGTCAGCGTCGTCGCAGCTCAGCCCCGCTGACCTCCCGCGTTTACCCCTTCCCCTTCCCTCTTCCGTTGCCTGGTACGGATGAAACTCCACATGATCGTCAAAATCACGCCGGCGCGGCTACTCGCGCCTCTGGCCGCCCTGATCGCCTTACTGGCGTGACTGTCCACACCCGCCTACGCCACGGCGGACGGCGTCGGCGGCCTGCGCTCACAGAGCAGGGCCGAGGCTGCGGAGGGCAGTTACAACATTCTGATCTCACACCGCGCCCTGTTCGTCGCCGACTTCTGCCTGCTGTCGACCACAAGCGGCAACCAGCGTGCCGCGTGCAGCGGCAACAAGCCGCTGGGCACGGACTTCCGGCTCGGCGTCGTGTACAAGCCCGGAGACCGGGTCTGGATCGACGTCAACGTCGTCGCGGGACGCGACACGAAGGGCATCGACCTGCGCGGCAACCGTATGTGCCGGGTCGACAGCACGGCCGTCAACCTGAACGTGCAAGGCGCGCCATAGCTTCTTGACACGGCAGCACGGAGGACGAGAACACCCGTGCCCGCCCCCGAGGCGGCCGCCCGTACGACGATGCGGACCGTCGCAGTTGACGCGTACGTGCGGCCACACATCGGCGCTGGGGGCGAGCACGAGTGTGTCGTCCGGGCCGATGGCGACCTCGTGGTCGTGCGGCCGCTCAAGCCGGAAGCGTTCGGCGCGCGGTTCGCTGCGCACCTCCGGCCACAGGCCGCGCTGCTCGATCTGGGCCGGCCTCGCTGACGCCGACGGCAAGTTCGGGTTCGATCCGTGCCCCATACAGGGTCGTGCGGTAGACGTGGAAGCCGCTGGTGACCACCGTGACTCGGTGACCGGGAGTGGTGTCGTCCACGAGGGCCGCGCTGAGCGGAGGTTCTGCGTGGTGCCAACGCATCGGTCGTCCCGCACGATCCGGTCGGCGGGCACATCGCGTCCGCGCAGACAGTCGGCCATCGCGTCCGCCTCGAAGCGGACCTCGTCGTCGAACGCCGGGTACCTGCGGTCCGCTGCGTCCGGCATTGCGGGCCGGGCGGTGGGGTTCTGCCGCCCGGCCCGAGGCGTGAGCACTGGACAGGCCGAGCCCTTCCGGCCCCTGTGATTCGGGCCCTGGGGTGCGGCTGTTGACACTTGCCTCCGAGGGGCGCCCACACACCGCCCCGCAACCGAACGGCCGCGCGGGGTTGTGGAAGGCAGTTGCGGATTGGATGCGGAGCACGCGGATACGCCGTCCTGGACCGCCGCCCTCGTCATGCTTGAGTCCCCCACAGCGGCTACGACCTGTGCGAGACACTCCGTTGCGCGAGGGCAGCGATACGTACTTCGCCCTGCAGAACTACCAGCTGCGGCTGGGAAGCCACAAGGCACCTTGCCATCGCCGAGGCACCACATCTCCGACGCTCTTGCGGTTTCGCCGCCCCCGACCGAACGCTATGCCGACCCAGCAGCGGGTCGGCTGGTAGAGCCTGTGCCTCACTGCCACCAGCCAGACTCCGTCCGACGCGGTGATCTTGTGAGAAGGCTCGGCGGGAAGATCACCTGCTCATTCATGCGCTCCCCGGGAACTGGGGGGAAGGGAGTAGGCGGACGCATACTCAGTGATCGTTGCGGTGCCGCCTCAGCGGTGGCTGCTGTGACCGATTCGATGAGCAGACAGGGAAGGATGTGTGGAATATGGGTGACGCGGGTCGGCCGTTGATGCCGGAGGTGGTGGACAGTCCCGCTCTGCGGACACAACCGGCAGGCAAGGCGGCGCGCTGGCTGTTGCGTCACCAGGTACAGCCGGTGGGGCCGGCGGCCGGTGAGGGGCATGGCGAGCCGCATGCCTGGTGGAAGGTCATGTGCCTGACCGGGGTTGACTACTTCTCGAGTCTGGCCTACGTGCCGGCGATCGCCGCGCTCGCTGCTGGGGCGGTTTCGCCGCTTGCGACTCTGTTGATCGTGGCGTTGACGCTGTTGGGGATGCTGCCGATGTACCGGCGGGTGGCCAAGGAGAGCCCGCACGGCGCGGGATCTGTGGCGATGCTGGAGGATCTGCTGCCGTTTTGGTGGGGCAAGCTGTTCGTGCTGGTCCTGCTCGGCTTTGTGGCCACCTCGTGGATCATCACGATCACGCTGTCGACGGCGGACGCCTCGGTGCACGTGGTGGAGAACCCCTTCTTCCCCTCCGTACTGCACGGCCACGAAGTAGCCCTGACCGTGGTGCTGTTGCTGATACTCGGAGGTGTTTTCCTGCTCGGGTTCAGTGAGGCGGTCAGTGTGGCCATCCCGCTGGTCGCCGTCTTCCTGTTGCTCAACGCGGTCGTCATCGGCGTCGGTCTGGTGCATGTGTTCACGACGGACGGAGCGCTGTCGGCGTGGACCGACGCACTCGTCGAGGGGGGAGGCGGCTTCGGCGACCTGGCCGGTCCGGCGCTGCTGGCCTTCCCGCTGCTGGTGCTGGGTCTGTCGGGCTTCGAGACCGGTGTGAGCATGATGCCGCTCGTGGCGGCCAAGGGGGCCGACGCCGAGCAGCGGCTGCGCGCGCGGATCCGCAACGCCCGTCGGCTGTTGACCACGGCCGCCGTGATCATGAGCGTGTACCTGCTGTCCGCCAGTTTCGTGACCACCGTCCTCATTCCGCACGACGAGTTCGAGCCCGGGGGCGCAGCCAACGGCCGGGCGCTGGCCTGGCTCGCCCACGAGCAGGTCGGGGAGGCCTTCGGCACCGTCTACGACATCAGTACCATCCTGATTCTGTGGTTCGCCGGTGCCTCCGCCATGGCCGGGCTGGTCAACATCGTCCCGCGCTATCTGCCCGACTACGGCATGGCACCGGAGTGGGGGCGCGCGGTGCGTCCGGTCGTCCTCGTCTACACGGCCCTGTGCGTCCTGATCACCATCGCCTTCGACGCCGACGTCGACGCCCAGGCCGGCGCGTACGCCACGGGAATCCTCGCGATGATGGTCTCCGGCGCGTTCGCCGTCACCGTCTCCGTCGCACGTGGCCGCCGACGCGTGGCGACCATAGGCTTCGGCGTGCTCACCGCGGTGCTGTTCTACGCCCTGGCGGCCAACATCGTCGACAAGCCCGACGGCATCGCCATCTCTGGCTTTTTCATCCTCGGCATCATCACCGTGTCGCTGGTCTCGCGCGTCTCGCGCACCACCGAACTGCGCGCCGACCGCCTGGTCTTCGACGAGAACGCGCGCCGCTTCATCTCAGACACCCTCGCCCACGACGACTCCATCAACATCATCGCCAACCGCCGCCAGGCCGGGGACGCAGCCGAGTACCTCGCCAAGGAACGCGAACAGCGCGGCACCAATCCGGTCCCCGGCCCGGCCGATGTGCTGTTTTTGGAGATCGACGTGGTCGACCCGTCCGACTTCAGCGAGACCCTGACCGTCCGCGGTGTCGAGGTCGACGGACACCGGGTCCTGCGTGCCTGTGCACCGGCCGCGCCCAACGCCATCGCCGCGATCCTCCTCGCGCTGCGCGACGCCACGGGCGTACTGCCGCACTGCTACTTCGCCTGGGCCGAAGGGAGCCCCTTGAAGCACATGTTCCGTTACTTCCTCCTCGGACGCGGTGACACCGCCCCGGTCACCCGCGAGATCATCCGCAGCCACGAACCCGACCCCGACCGCCGCCCCGGCATCCACGTCGGCGGCTGAACCCGACACGGCCGCCGGGCGTCCCGAGCCCGGCGGCCGAAAGGCGGGAGGAGCGATGACGAACCCCTGCGGGTCCGACCCCGACCAGATTGTCACCTACACACCCACCTGACCGGCCCCTCCCGACCCGGCCGCCCCATTCGGGCGGTCTGTGGGCGGGCGGTCTCCTCGGGTGGTCAGGTGTTCGTACGGGGGTCGCCGTGCCGGAGCCAGTCGATGAGGGCAACGAAGAGGAAGAGGTTGGGGATGTTCTTGACCGGCATCCTGGCCCAGGGCAGCTTCTTGCCGGTCTTGCGCAGTACCAGCACTCCCTGCGAGATCTCGACCTTCTCGATCTCCGGCCAGGTCAGGCTGCCCTTTGTCGTGGCCACCCCGCCCGGGTTGACCGACAGTTCCCCGCAGGTCAGGGTTTCGCCCTGGCTCAGCCTGGTGAGGAGCCCCGGCAGTTGCGCTCGGGTGATCTCCTGCTGCAACGCTGGACCCCAGCGCTCGGGCTGGTCGTAGAAACCGGTCACCTTGAGTGTCGTGCCGTCCGGGCGGTGGAGGGTGTAGACGTAGGTGGTTCCGACATAGACCCCGTTGGCGTACCGTTCGGTGATCTCCTGGAGCACCGTCATGGAGTCCCAGCGGAAGGCGGAAACCACGCCGTTCTTTCCCACTTCGGCCAGGCCGTGCTCGAACAAGTGCAGTCGGCGGGCGGCCTGTTTGCGCGAGAGGTTGGGCGTTTGGACGGCGAGCCAGAGGAAGTAGGCACCCAAGGGAGGAAGGATCAGGGAGATGGTCCCCATGAACAGCAGGGCGGCGATCCGCACGGTCCCCACGCGCTTGGGCAGGAACGTCTCCCGCAGCTGCCCGAGCCCTTCGGTCCCCGGGGGTGCCGTCTGCTGGGCCATCGTCTGCCCGGGGTCCTGATGGGCGGTTGATTCCGCCATGAGTCATGCTCCTTGCTTTGGTGGTGGAGGAAAACGCCGACCATTGTGGGTACGACCCCGGTGCCTTCATGGACTGGGGCGGTACAGGGAAGACCGGCCGGCATCGGTCACCGGGGCACCGGGTTCGTGCCGCCCGTGCGCGACGCGGGCCGGCAGACGGCAGGGGAAGGAGAATCAGCCCGCCAGCAGGCGCCCGAAGTTGGGCGCTCCGGTAGTGGAGACGCCGGTGCCCGAAGGGGTGATACCGGGAGTGCCGCTGGGGGCGATGCCCCCGTCCGAGCGGAGGTAGGCGACGGTGCCGTCGCCGGAGTTCTCGCCGGGGGCGCCGACGACGAGGTCCTCGTTGCGGTCGTTGTCGGTGTCGGCGATGTAGACGGCACCACCGAAGCGGTCGCCGGTCTCGTCGTTCCCCGCGACCCCCGGGCTGTTCTGTGAGAAGGACTGCGGGTCCGTCCCGGCCATGGGCCTCGCGCCGATGAGCCCTTCGGGTCCGCCGTAGAGGAAGGTGACGGCACCGGTTCCGGTGGCGTCACCCAGGCTCTCACCGGGCACGCCGACAGCGAGGTTCTGGTAACCGTAGCCGGCGCGGCTGACCGCGAGCGAGGCTCCGAAGCGGTCTCCTGCCTCGCTGGTGCCGGGGATGCCGGGTGTGTCCTGGGTGATGGTGTACGAGGGAGTGGCCGAGGGTGCGTTGTCGGCACCGCTGTACACGCGGACGACGCCCCCGTCCTGGTCGGGTGAGCCGATGGCGACGTCCTGATGCCCGTTGTGGTCGAAGTCGCCGATCGCGGCGGAGCTGCCGGACGGCAGCCTGGTGGCGCCGGCGCCGTTCAGGCCGAGGGAGGAGCCGAGGACGTAGTACGTGGTGGGCCCGGTGACGACAAGATCGGCGATCACGTCGCCGCCGCCGATATTGCCGGCGGTCATCGACACCGGAGCCGTCGTGACCCAGGACGGCGGGACGACGCGGTAGTTGCCGCCCGTCGCTCCCGACTCGCTGAAACCGCCCCGGTAGACGTCGATGGTGGGAGTAGTCGAGCCGATGGCCAGGTCCGGCTTTCCGTCACTGTCGGCGAGCGCGCTGAGTACGCGCCCGAACTTGTCGTGCGACGAGGGGGCCGGGTCGTTGATCGTCCTGCCGCTGGTGAGGCCGGTCTCGGAACCCCACAGGATGGCGACGGTCCCGCCGTCGGTGTCGGTGCCGACGTCTTCGCCGGGGGCTCCGACGGCGAGGTCACCGTAGCCGTCACCGTTGAAGTCTTCGACCGCTATGGCGTCGCCGAAGCCGTCCCCGCTCTCGGCGGTGCCGGGGACACCGGGGCTGTTCTGGCTGATGCCGATGGTCCTGGCAGAGGACGGGTCGCCGACACCGCCGTAGATGATGACGACTTGGCCTGCGCCCGAGCGGTCCCCCACACGGGCGCCGGCGGCAGCGACGGCTATGTCGCGGTAGCCGTCGCCGTTGAAGTCGCCGTGCGCTCCCGGAACGAGCGCGGCGGCGTTGCCCGCCGTGGCGGTGAGAAGCCCGCCGGCCAGTGCCGCTGCCGCGGCGGTGGCCAGAAGGGTACGAAGGTGCTGGTGCACGCAGAGTCTCCTGCTGCTGGTCGATCACCCGCATGGCATGGAGTCGCCCTCCTGACATGCGGCTTTGGCGAACAGGGAGACAGCTGAGTGTGATCAATGGTTGTACGACACCGGACCCCTGCTCAAGGCTGGTCCGCGGGTCCGTGAACCACTCCGCCCAGTTACGCCTCGTCCGGTCGGCGTGGTCATGGTCCAGGCCCAGGTCAGGGTGGCGGGTGCAGTGTGAAAGGCGTCGGCGACCGTGGACCCGGTGGGGAGGGGCACACGCCAGGTCGAGGACGGTGAGCGAGGCCGAGGTGGTCGCGCTGCGGGCGGTCGTGTCCGCCGAACCGACCCGAAGAACTCGTTCGCCGTGGCCAGGAACACCTCACGCGCAACTGGCGCGCTCGGGGTGGCGGCGCGGGTCGGCCCACGGCCGGCGGAGCTACCTCCGTGGCGCCCTGATCGCCGACCGTCTCGTCACCGCGCCGCGGTGACCACCCACCCGCATCTCAATATGTGATATTTATGCGTCCACCATACGAACAAGCTCTTTGGATTCAGGCCACCTTCTGCCACTATCCCCAGCATTCAGGTAGGAAAGCTAGGGATCGAGGGGGTGGCCATGCGCACGGTCAGCCGTGCAGCTCAGTCGCTGCCCCTTCTGACCTCACGCCGTCACGTCGACCTCCACCGCACGGCCAGCGCCATCTGTCGGCCTGCGTGACGCTCCCCCACCCCTGACCCCGCCGCACCTTCCCGGCATCGGGGGCCAGTGCGGCCCGCTCGTTCATTTCTCCTTGATCGCTCATCCTTGAGAGGACACCTTCGTGTCTGCCGTAAGACCACGCATCGCCCTGCGCACCCTCGCCGTCACAGCCGCACTCCCCCTCCTGCTCACCGCCTGCGGCTACGGCTCCGACGCCACTGACGACGACAAGCAGAGCGGCGTCGCGGCAGACGCCGAGAAGCTCTCCACCGATGACGTGAAGATCGGCTACTTCCCCAACCTCACGCACGCCACCGCGCTGGTGGGCGTCCAGGAGGGACTGCTCCAGAAGGAACTCGGCGGCACCACGATCAAGCCCTCGACGTTCAACGCCGGCCCTTCCGAGATCGAGGCGCTGAACGGCGGCTCCATCGACATCGGCTGGATCGGCCCCTCCCCCGCGATCAACGGCTTCACCAAGTCGAACGGCAAGAACCTTCGCATCATCAGCGGTTCCGCCTCCGGCGGCGTGAAGCTCGTCGTCAACCCGGACACGATCAAGTCCGTCGACGACCTCAAGGGCAAGAAGATCGCCACCCCGCAGCTCGGCAACACGCAGGACGTCGCGTTCCTCAACTGGGCCGCCGAACAGGGCTGGAAGATCGACCCGCAGAGCGGAAAGGGCGACGTCTCCGTCGTCCGCACCGACAACAAGGTCACCCCGGACGCCTACAAGTCCGGCTCCATCGACGGCGCCTGGGTACCTGAGCCCACCGCGTCCAAGCTGGTCGCCGAGGGCGGCAAGGTCCTGCTCGACGAGTCGACCCTGTGGCCCGACAAGAAGTTCGTCATCACGAACATCATCGTGCGGCAGCAGTTCCTCAAGGAGCACCCGGACGTCGTCGAAGCCGTGCTGCGCGGCGCGGTGAAGACGAACGCGTGGATCAACGCGAATCCGGACAAGGCCAAGGCATCCGCCAACGAGGCACTGGCGAAGCTGTCGGGCAAGGCACTGCCCGCCGATGTCCTCGACCCTGCCTGGAAGTCCATCACCTTCCTCGACGACCCACTGGCCGCCACTTTGAACACCGGGGCGGAGCACGCGGTGAAGGCCGGTCTGCTGGAGAAGCCCGATCTCCAGGGCATCTACGATCTCGCGCCGCTCAACAAGATCCTCAAGGCCGAGGGCAAGGACGAGGTCGACGAGGCCGGTCTCGGCGTCAAGTAGCAGCAGCAACGGATCCGACCCCTTCCCAGGAGGTGACGCCCTGATGTCGCGCGGGGCGAGTTCGTCACCTCCTGGGAGCTCCGGCCGCGGTCCGGCGGGGCACCCGGTGGCCTCGGTGGTCGCCGGTGGTGTACCGGCCGCATCGGGCCGGTGGCCTGTGTTCCAGAGCGTGGAAGTCAGTAAGCCTGGTCATCGACCTGTGCCGACGCCCGGGTTCGTGTTGTCGTTGACCCAGCCCCTGTGGCCGGACGGGGAGTTCCTGGTGCTGGTGGGTGCCTCCGGCTGCGGCCAGAACACCCTGCTGCGGCTGATCGCCGGCTTCGAACAGCCCACGCAAGGCCCGGTGTTGGTCTCCGGCCGCCGGCCGCAACCAGGCGAGACAGCAGGGGTGGTGTTCCAGACGCCGCGGTTGTTCCCGTGGCGGACTGTGCGGGGCAACATCGACCTGGCGCTGCGGTACGCAGGTGTCGACCGTTCCCAATGGCCGCGGCGGCGTGCGGAGTTGCTGGCCCGGGTCGGCCTCGAAGGCACCGAGAACCGGCGCACCTGGGAGATCTCCGGCGGTCAGCAGCAACGCGTCGCGATCGCCCGTGCCCTCGCCGCCGAGAATCCGCTCCTCCTGCTCGACGAACCGTTCGCGGCGCTGGACGCCCTGACCCGGGAGCGGCTTCAGGAGGACGTCCGCCGGGTCGCCGGACCTCACCGGCCGGACCACGGTGTTCGTCACGCACTCGGCGGACGAGGCCGTGTTCCTCGGCTCCCGCATCGTGGTGCTGACCAGGAGCCCTGGGACCGTGGCGCTGCACCTGCCGATCACACTGCCGCGCGGCGACGTCGACGCGGAGGCACTCCGCGGCCCCCGGGAGTTCGCCGAGCTGCGCGCGGAGGTGGCCCACACCGTCAAGGCCGCCGCAGCGGCCTGAACTCCTTGCTGCGTTCGGCGACCGGCTGCCGACCAAGCCGATGCCGGCCCACAGGTTGGGGTGGATTCTCCTCCCGGTTGCCGTCACGGGGCGCTGCCCGACTTCAGTGTCATCGGCGACCCCCTGGAGCGGCGCGGCACCATCACCGTGCGGCTACACGTGGAGGACGAAACCGAGATGTTGCTGATGCTGCAACGCCGCCACGCCGTCTCGGTTCCCGTGGCGTGCGTGATCCGCGCGCGTTTGTTCGTACGCAATTCCGGACGGCACCGAGCGGGGGAGACAGACACGGGCTGCTCGCGGACCGGAGGCCGAACGGAGAAGGAAGACCGATTCACCTGGGCGAACCCGCGACGCAGGTAGGCTGCGCCGAACGGCTCCTACCGGTGGGGCGGGAAGTGCTGACGCTTCAGCGAGCGACCGCATGACCACGCCGGCCTGGACGGAGCCGATGCGCTGACGTTGCCGCGACGCCGACGGCCGATGGCGTCGCCCTGCACGGCTGCACCGAGCACGCGCCAACCTCTCCCCCACCGACGCCCCCTCATGGCCACGCCGCCGAGCCGACGCTGCTCTTGCAGTCGCCTTATCCCCCTTGGTCAGGTCCTCGCAGCGCTGGGACTACGGACCCGGCTCAGGCCGCGGCGTCGTGGTGGGCGCGGTGCGTTCTGGCGGTGGCCAGGTCTGTCGCTTGCCGGACCGAATCGGCGGAGGCGGCCAGCAGGGGCAGCCGGACGGCCGGGCTGGGGATACGGCCCTGGGCATGCAACACCCCCTTGATCACGGTGGGGTTCGGCTCGGCGAAGAGCGCGGCGGACAGCCGTGCCAGCTCGGCTCCCAGCCTGCGGGCGGGTCCGGCGGCGTCGCGCTGCCACAGCGAGATCAGCTCGGCGTAATCAGCGGTGCGGACATTGGACGACGCCAGGATGCCGCCGTGGGCGCCTGCCGCGAGCAGCGGCGAGATGACGGCGTCGTCGCCGCCGAGCACCGCGAAGCCCGGCGGCGACGAGCCGAGCAGTTCCATCGCGGCAGCGTCGATCGCACCGGTTGCGTACTTGACCCCCACGACCTCCGGCAGGCTTCCGAGCGCGTTCAGCGTCCTGACGCTGAGGGACTGACCGGTGCGGTACGGGATGTCGTAGACGACCAGCGGCAGACCCCCGTGCTCGGCGAGTGCCGTGAAGTGCGCCATCGTTCCCGCCTCGCCGGGCCGGGTGTAGGGCGGTGTGGGCACCAGCGCTGCGGCGACGTCACCGCTCTCAGCGAGCTCCCGCAGTGTCGTGATGGCGGCGGCGGTGTCGTTGGTGCCGACGCCGACGATCAGCGGAGCTCCGTGCGCCCGGCAGGCCGCCGAGCAGATGCGGACCACGGCCCGCTTCTCCTCGGTCGTCAGCGTGGCCGCCTCCGCGGTGGTCCCCAGGGCAACAAGTCCCCTGGCGCCACCGGCCGACAGCGCCTCGTCGGCAAGGCGGGCAAGCGCGTCCGGGGCCAGGCGCAGGTCGTCGGTGAACGCAGTCACCAGGGGGACGAACAGGCCGGTGAGATTCGCTTCGGGCTTCATACGTCCAGCCTGACCGACATGAACCCAGTAGATCCAGTTCATATTTCTTCGCTCATGCGTAAGCTCACCTTATGCTCGATGTCCGGCGTCTCCATCTGCTGCGCGAACTGGACCGACGCGGCACCATCGCGGCCGTCGCCCAGGCGCTTACCTTCACCGCCTCTGCCGTCTCCCAGCAGCTGAGCGTCCTTGAACGCGAGGCGGGCGTCCCCCTGCTGGAACGAAGCGGCAGACGGGTCGTCCTCACCCCCGCGGGCCGCACCCTCGTCACCCACGCCGACGCCGTCCTCGAGCGCCTCGAACTGGCGGTCTCCGAGCTGGCCGGGGCACGCGAAGGCATCGGCGGGCCGCTGCGGATCGGGACGTTTCCCTCTGGCGGCCCCGCGATCGTGCCCGCAACACTGGCGGAACTGGCCCGGCGCCATCCCGCGCTGGAACCGATGGTGCAGGAGATCGACTCGGCACGGGTCTCCGACGGCCTGCGCGCCGGCGAACTCGACGTGGCCCTCGTCCACGACTACGACTTCGTGCCGGCGTCACCGGACACTACGGTCGACCAGGTGCCCCTGCTCGAGGAGTCGATGTACCTGGCCACCGGCACTGTGTCGGGCACCGGTCGCGTCGCCCGCGGGGAAAAGCTGGCGGAGCTGCTCGGACCGTGGGCCATGTCCCCCTGGATCACGGCCCGGGACGGCACGACCGGTCACGCGATGGCCGTACGGGCCTGCCAGGCGGCCGGATTCCAGCCGCGCATCCGCCATCAGGTCAACGACTTCCGTACGGTCCTGGCACTGGCCGCCATCGGGCAAGGCGCCGGCTTCGTACCGGAGATGGCCACCACGCACGCCCCCGAAGACGTGGTCCTGACCCGGCTCCCCCTGTTCCGCCGCTCGAAGGTGGCCTTCCGTGCGGGCGGCGGCACCCATCCGGCGATCGCAGCATTCGTGGCGGCGGCGCGAACGGCGGTGGGCACCAAGGGCGGCGCCTCCCCCTGATCGCACGCCGCGCCTGACCGCCGTTCCAGTGGGTCGGACCCGTACGACCGGCCGGCATAGACGGCAAGTCTGGGCATCGCCGTCTCCGCGCGGGCACGCGGGTGAAGCGGCCAGGTGGCGTCGATTACGACGACGCTCCGCACGTGGTCAGCGCGGTTCGCGCCAACCCGCGCAGCCAGGCGTGGGCCTGGTCGGTGTCGTAGCGCTGATGCCACGACAGGTAGATCGGTGCCGGCGGTAGTTCGAGCGGGAGGGGGAGCACGACCAGGCCGAGGTCGGCGACCACTGACCGCGTGGTGGCTTCGGGGACGCTGATCAGGAGATCGGAGCCGCGCGCGAACTCCAGTGCGGCCGCTTCCGTGGGCGCGGTCGCCACTACGCGGCGGGTGAGGCCGAGCCGGGTGAGAGCGTCGTCGAGGGCATTGCTGAGGTTTCCACGTCGCGAGACGTTGACGTGCTCAGCGGCGGCGTAACGTTTTGCGGTGACGGTCCTGACGCGGGTGAGGGGGTGTCCCTGCCGCACGACGATGACGAGGGGCGTCTCCCCCACGTTCTCGGCACGGATGTCCGGTGCGCCAGGGAGATTGGCGTTCGCCTCGAGGTCGACCTCGCCGCGCCGCAACTCGGGGGTGTCGATGCTCGATTCCGCGACGAAGCGCAGTCGCACGCCCGGTGCCTGTCCGCGCACGGCCGAGAGCAGTGCGGGGCCGCTCAAGGCGACCAAGGAGTCATGCCAGCGGAGTGTGAAGGTGCGCTCCAGCGTCGCCAGATCGAGTTCACGGCTCGGTGCCAGTACGCCCTGGACTTGGTGCAGCAGCTCGTGCACCTGTTCCCGGACGGCGATCGCATACGGCGTCGGGGTCATCGTGCGGCCTGTGCGTACGAGGATCTGATCCCCGGTCGTGCGCCGGATTCGGCCCAGGCTCCGGCTCATCGCGGGAGCGGTGACGTGCAGGCGGGCGGCCGCCCCGGCCACGCTCCCCTCCTCCAGCAGCGCGTCGAGCGCGGCGAGCAGGTTCAAATCCAATTGCATGCGAGTAACTCTAGCCGTGCTTTACATGCACTTGCAGTTAATTGAGGGCCTGCATACCTTCGAGGCGGGAGCGCAGGAGCGAACGCACAGCCTGCCCTGACCCACCTCATCCCCCTCCTCAGACGGGAGTACCACCATGTCCGAAATGCTTCAGACCACTGATGTCGCCGCCTCCGACGCCGACCTGCTCGGTGAGACCGCGATCGCCGTGCGCGCGGCCGGTTCGGCGCTGCGCGAGCGCTTCGGCGAGGTGGTCCGCTACGAGACCCGCGAAGAGCTGATGCGCGCGCTCGCCGCCAACGACGACGCGGCCCTCGACATCCTGCGCCCCCGCCTCACGCGCCTGCGCCCGGACGCCGGCTGGGTGGAGGAGGAGCTGGACGGCGGGGCGCTGCCGCCCGGCGAGTGGTGGGTCGTGGATCCGGCCGAAGGCAACGTCAACCACCTGCACGCCCTGCCGGAGTGGGCGGTGACCGCCACGCTCGTGCGGGAGAACCAGCCCGTGCTCACGGTGGTGCACCTCCCGTCGAGCGGCGAGACCTACACCGCTCTCACCGGTGCGGGCGCCCACCTCGATGGCCGGCCGCTGCACGTCTCCCGGACCACAGACCTCGGACTGAGCATCGTGGCGACCAGCCAGGCCCGGCCGGACGAGGACGAGAAGATCGTGCGGCGCGTCGGCTCCTCGATCACCGCGATGCTCTTCGACGCGCTCGTCGTCCGCACCGCCGTGCCCGCGACCTTGCACCTGCTGAACGTGGCCGCCGGCCGGATCGACGCCTTCTGGCAGTTCGCCGGCGCCCGTGCGGACCTGCTGCCCGGAGCGCTGCTCGTCACGGAGGCCGGCGGGCAGATCTCCGACGCCGAGGGCCGCCCCTGGACCCCGCGGAGCGAGAGCCTCCTGGCCGCCGCGCCCGGCGTCCACGCCGAGGCCGTCGCCACGCTCTCACGCTGACCGCGCACCACAACCCGCATTCACGAAAGGATCGGATCACCATGACCACGATCGCAGTTCTCGGAAACGGCCGCGTCGGCGGCGGTCTGGCCACCGCCCTCGCCCGGGCAGGGCACGACGTGACCGTGGCGGGCCGAGAGCCGGGCGCCGCCGCCGAGGCTGCCCGGACCGCCCGGATCGTCATCAACGCCACCCCGGGAGCCGGCTCGCTGGACCGGCTCGTCGCACTGCGCGAGGAACTGCGCGACACGGTCCTCGTCGACGTCTCCAACGCCACTGTCGACGGACCTGACGGGCTGCCAGGGCACCTGATCTACCCCGGCTCAAGCCTCGCCGAACAACTCCAGGAAGCGCTCCCCGACACGCGCGTCGTCAAGACACTCAACACCATGCTCTACTCGGTGATGACTGCGCCGGCCACGCTCACGCAGGCGCCCGACGCCTTCCTCTCCGGCGACGACCCGCAGGCCAAGCAGACCGTCCGGCAACTGCTCATCGACCTCGGCTGGCGCGAGGAGTGGATCACTGATCTCGGGGGGATCCAAACCGCCCGAGCCACCGAGGCAGCGATTCTGTTCGTACCGCACGTGATTCGGTCCAGCGGATTCGCGCCCTTCGCGGTCTCGATCGCCCGCTGATCCGCACACGATGCTGGTGGGCGCGCAGGAGGATGATGCACGCCCGAACAGTCTCTTGGCCTTGAACGACGACTGAGTCATCCCGTTCGAGCTTCCGAGTCGGAGGGCCCGGAGACAGTCACGTCGAACGCCCACGTGTGGTGCGGCGCTTGCGACGTCCGGGGCTCATCGGTGTGCGGCGGATTCTTCGATGTCCCGATGCAGATGCCCCATCACGTTGCCCATTTCCAGCACCGCGGGCCCCGGGCTGTCCGTGTTTTCGGCGACGCCCTTGAGCCATGCGGTGGTCGCCAGGGCCAGGGCACTCGCGTCCGCTTCCCGCTGCTCCGCGAGGAGTTTCTCCATGCGGCTGGCCAGCGTGCCCAGGGTCTCGTCGGTGGTCTGCGGCAGCAGGTAGTCGCGCAGACCCGCCGGGAAAGGGTCCTGTTCCCGAGCGGACCGCAGGGCGCCGACCACCGTGGCGTCGTCGCTGTAGCGGTCGAGGTGGCCCATGAGGACGTACAGCCGTGCGATCATCCGCGGACGGCCCGGGTGGCGGTCCAGCCAGGCCATCAACTCCCGCTGGCCGCCCAGATGGTCGATGATCGTGGTCAGGGCCTCCCACGACTTGGTGGGGATGTCCCAGCCGTGCGGAAGGAGTTCCGCGACCTCGTCGGCGAGCCTCGCCTCGTCCTGCGGTGCGAGCGTTCCGGCGGTGAACTGACCCGCTCTCCAGCTGTCCAGGCCGTAGCCGTCAGGCCCTGACTCGGGGTGGGCGCCCCGGGAGGCACGGTGCCGCCGGTGCAGCAGTTCACCGACGCTCCTGGTGAGCGGCATGTCGTGCACGGTGTACCTCCAAAACGCCAGTCGGGCCGTGGTGGCCGGGCGGCCGTCGGCCGGCCACCCGCCGGCCGGGAGGCGCGGGCCGACACCTCCCGGGAGACGCAGCACCATCCTGGCCCCGGGCCCCGCCTCATGCGCGCCCGGCGGCGCGGACGGGCGACCCGGGCCCGAGGCCTGCGAGCAGTGCGCCGCTTCAGCCCCCCCCCCCCGGGACGCAACACGGCCAGCAGAACGTCCGGGCCAGGTCCGTGGCCGCGGCGAGCGGTGTGTCGTGCAGCGGACCGTCGGCGGCCGGGACGGCCAGTCCGTGCGCGGTGCAGAAGACGACCTGGGGCCGCCGCACGAAATGGCCGTGGCGCACCACCCCGGTCCTCCGCTGCGCCTCGGCGAGGAGCCGCGAGGTGAGGTCCAAAGCCTGATGTCCGCATCGGCTCCGTGCCCGCCAGTCTCGTTACCCGGGCCAGGTGGTCGAGAAGGATCATCCGGCGCCTGGGAAGAACGGCGCGCCCGGGGCGGGTCTCCGGGCGAAGTGCGGCAGTGAGCCGGTCCCTCGGTGCGGCGATCCGCCCGCGTCGGGAAAGGGTGCGCCGGCGCGCAGGCCCCGTAGTTCGCAGAGCTCGTTCATGCCAGATCACCGTCGTGTAAGCGAGGGTCGGCAGCCGCGTCGGCCGCGGTGCGCAGCTTGTGGCGGACGCCGGCGATGAGCTCGGCGCCACCGCCGGCCAGATCCCTCATGGGCAGATCACCCGTCGCTCGGGTCGATGGACTCGGTGGGGGCCGTGGGGTCGGTGGGTGTCAGGATGGTGGGTGACGCCACCGCCGACAGGTTCGCACCACCCGCTCCTTGCCCCCCACACCACGGACGGGGCCAGCCATTTCGTATCGTGACCTTGTGGGCGTGTGCATGGAGGTGCTGATAGTCGACTGGGCTTATCTGCAGTCGGTGGCGGCTGGGCCGAGGGAGGAACTGGTTGAGCAGGCCGCGTTCGGTCCGGACGATGCGTATGACTACGTCCCGCCGCCGGGGTGGACGTGGCCCGCACCGGTCAAGGCCCGGTGGTGGGCGCGCTACGAGTTCCTCGACACCATGACCTCTTATAAAGCGCATTTCTGGGCCGGCGAACGCTGGGACGAACTGCGCGCCTTCGTCGACGCGCCGCTGCGCGACGCTCTCGATCAGTTCAGTGCGCCGCTGTTCTGGGATGGCCACACCTACGCGTCCCAGACCTCAGGCTTCTCCGCGAGCGTCGCGCCGCACGCCTGTAGGTGGAACTCTCGGCTGGAGGTCATGCTCTGGCTGCTGCCGGAGGAGGTAGCGGCGCTGCACCACTTCTGGAGGCAGGTCGAGCCGGACCTCGGCACACTGCGCGAGCCCTTCGAGCGCCACCTCACCGAACCCTTGGGCTGGATCCAGGATTTCGCGTCATTCTCACAGTTGGTCACCGAATGGGGCGACGTCGTCCCCCAGGCCGCACGGCGCAACTGGGCCATCATCGGCCTGCGCTGCTGAGCACGTCCCGCTCAGCACTCGTCCTCCCAGTCGTACTCAGGGAACGGCAACGGATCCGTGACCCAGCCCGCCGTCGGGCAGTTGCGGCCCGCGCGCGACCGCGTACCGGCCTTCGAGGACGTCGATCCCGGCTCCGAGCACCTGTCACGGCATGCCCTGTTCGCCGAGCAGCAGGTGCACGTCCAGGGCGTTGTGCCCCAGCACCTTCAGCTCGGTGACGCATCCGCCGGGTATGTCCGCCACCCCGACCCGGTCCAGCACGGCACTGGAGCGCCACAGGCCCAGCCCGCGGCTTGGTGGCCCAGGGCTCGTACGCCGTCTCGAGTTCCACCTCGTGCAAAAGGGATCAGCCACTGCGTGGATATCCTCGGTCAGCGTGACCGGCATACGGCGATCAGCCCGCCGGTCCGCTTCACCGCCCAGGCGTCCAGCCCCTGATGGTCGACCGCTCAAGCGTGCGCTTCGTCCACAGTCCCAGAGCAGTGTCCAGCCCCCGAAGCCTCAGTGCTGGAGGATTGCCGTCGCCACCGGCACTGAGAGCAGCAAGCTGAGTCCGATCAGGGGGAGGCGGTCCAGCCACAGGATGGCGGCGAATTCGCGCAATGTCGCGGCCAGCCAGTAGGCCGGGGAAGTCGGTGCGCCCACGACGTGCACGGGCACGCCGACGCGGCGGGCCAGCAGGGTCGTGCGGTAGACGTGGAAGGCGCTCGTGACCACCGTGGCTCGATGACCGGACGTGGTGGCATCCACGAGGGCCACGCTGAAACGGAGGTTCTGCCCGGTGTTCACGGAGCGGTCTTCCCGCACGATCCGGTCGGCGGGCACTCCGCGTCCGCACAGATAGTCGGCCATCGCGTCCGCCTCGGAGCGGACCTCGTCGTCGCCCTGGCCGCCCGAGACGACGAACACCAGACGAGGCGTGTGCGGTGCGCGGGCGGCGTCGATCGCAAGGGCGCGCTCCAGCCTGCGGGTCAGCAGCGGGCCGGGCCGGTCGCCGTCGAGCCCGGCGCCCAGCACGACGACATGGGTGGTTTCCGACAGGGGGGTGCTACGGCCCCGGACGAACACGTAGCCGGCGAAGACCAGGAAGAGCAGGAGGAGGTATCCCGCGGCCGCGTTCACCGCGACCATGAGGGCACCGAACGCCTCGCCGCCTACCGCGTGGAAGAGCGCGTCGAGGCCCAGCACCGCCAGCACCGCGCAGCCGGCGGCACCGGTCGCCAGCAGGGCTGCCTGCGGTCCGTAGCGCCGGACCAGGAGGACGCCGTCGGCCAGTAGCAGCAGGCCGAGTGCGAGCGCCAGGAGCAGGGCGGCGACGGCGAGGACGGTGGCGAGGGTCGGGTGGGCTGCCGCGCTGCGACCGGCCACGCCGAGTCCGGCAGAGGTCACCGCGAGGCAGAACAGGACGGCGGTGGAGAACCGGTGCGGTGCCAGCAGTGCGTTGACGACGCCGCCCGCGGCGAACACGAGCGCGGCGAGGTACTCCGGGTACTCCGGCATGTGCCGCACTGCTCCGCTCCTTCACCCGCCGGGCCGCTGTCCGTACCCGCCCGTCTCTCGCCGCCCGCGGGTTCCCGGACCTGGTACGGGCGGCTGGCGGTCATCCTCCCAGACCTGCTGTGGTGCGCCGAACGCGGGTGGGCGGTGGTGTGTTCAGCGGGACCGGCATGTCGTGCCGGTGGTGGGACTACGCCGTCGGGTCCCCAAGCCAACGCCGATACCAGCCCCGCCGGTTCGGTGAAGGTCGCCTTGCCCGATGCAACCGGATGATGGCCTCCAGCAGTTCCAGCCGACACGGAAGGTGGTGAGGCGATGGGCCTGGAGGTAGCACTGAGAAGGTCAACGGCTCCCTGCCGAAGGTTGAGCTGCTGAGCGAACGCAGAGT
This sequence comes from [Streptosporangium] indianense, assembly GCF_021474405.1. Lineage (GTDB taxonomy): Bacteria > Actinomycetota > Actinomycetes > Streptomycetales > Streptomycetaceae > Streptomyces > Streptomyces indiaensis. Next base: position 90,320 of record NZ_JAKEIO010000004.1, on the reverse strand, counting down.
CTGATCGAGGCCGAGCACCTTGTTCCCTCAGCCGTGGCCGTACCCGCATGGATGGAACGAACGCCGGCTTACGGCCCGCCGCTCAGTTCCTGGACTGACTGGATCACGCTGTCGACCACCTCAGGCAGCGGCTTGGTCGCATCGATGATGGTCGCGCCACGGCGTTCATACATCGCTCGCATCCGGGGGTTCCACATCAGGGCCGCTGCGAGTTCTTCGGGATGTCGACCGAACGGGTTCGTCGTGCGGGTCGCGAGCCGGTGGCGCAGAGTGTCCTCGTCGATCACCAGGCACACGATCACGTCGAAAAGGTCGAGGAGGTCTGCCTCGTTCTCCGCCGACCCGCACAAGAACGCGATCCGGGATCGCGATTCCTCAGCCAGGGTCATGACGCGCTCGCGGACGATCTCCCACCCGTATCTGTCGAGCCATCCTCGGGGAACCGGGTACGGGGGGTCGGTGACGGCCTCGCCGTTGACTCGGTCGATCCAGCCGCTGAAGCCGTCTTCGTCGGCGTCGAGCGCGATGTGGCCTCGGGCCCGTAGCGCCCCGCAGACCGTGGACTTACCGGTGCCTGAATTGCCCGTCACCCAGACCAATGTCACGCCGTCAGCGTAGTCCTGAGCAGGCCGGGCGAGGCCGTTTCGCTTGGCGTAGCGCTGGAGATCGGCCCGGTGACCTACGACATCACGTCCGGGCGACGCGGGTGACCGTCGTGCGGTGGACGGTGACGAGCTCGACGATGGTGCCCAGGATGCCACCGGGGCGGACCAGAGCGGGGCCCGGAGATATGCCCCACGCGGCGAGGGGTGCCTTCACGTCTCGGTGCGGCAGAACCTACGGTTTGTGGGTCACCCAGAGCAGTTCCGCCGGCCAGCGGTGTGCCCAGTCGGGTGGGTCGGTTTCGTTGTAGCCGTTGGGCGTTCCGAGTTCGGGCCGCGGCTCGATGAGGTCGTCGATGATGAGACCCGCGCCGCGCAGGACCTTGATCCAGTCGCCGTAGGTGAGCTGATAGCTGGTCGCGCCGTCGTTTTCGGCGATGGTGTTCAGCGCGAAGTAGTCCTTCTGCAGCGTCGTGGTCACGCGGCCGGCCGCTTCGTCGTAGCACGCTTCGAACCAAGGGCTGGCGACGTTGAAGACCAGGCGCCCGCCTCGGCGCAAGACACGTGCGGCTTGCGGAACGGCCAGGTGCGGGGGCGCCCAACTGAGCCCACCGAAGTCGCAGAACACCAGGTCGAAGCTGTCGGCGGCGAAGGGGAGCTGTTCGGCGGCGCCTTGCACCAGCGGGTACTGAACCGTTCCCATGGCGCGGGCCGCTGCGGCGAGTTGAGCTTCGGACAGGTCCAGCCCGACCACATGGGCGCCCTCGGCGGCGAGCGCCCTGGACCACTGGCCGGCACCACAGCCGAGTTCGAGGACGCGCTTGCCGGTGACGTCGCCCAGGGCGTGCAGGTGCGCGTCCGAGACGGAGTACATGCCCCACAGCCGGGGCGTGGCACCGATTTGCGGGTCGTGCTCGCGCTGGTAAGCGCTGCTGATCCGGTTCCAGAACCGCCGGTTGGCGGGGATGCTGTCCACGTCCCGACTCCAGCACTGGCTATCGGGGGCGGTCAACACCATGAGGGCGCTGCCCCTCCGAGAGGCTTCACACCTCCGGCGATCCGGCGGCCCAGGGCGCAGCCGCCGGCGTTCGACTGGTGTGACACGCGACTAGTTTTTCCGAGCCATGCCGGCGGCGATGAGGTGTTCCCAGACCGTGAGCTGCCGGCTTTCGCCGCTGTTCCATGGGCCGTCGGACTCGTCGGGACGCCACAGGGGCGCGGGGACGATCCCGGGGTCGAGGATTTCCAGGCCGTCCAGCAGGGAGGTGATCTCCGCGTCCGTACGCCACCGGCCGCGGCCGAACGTCTGCTGGAGCACTTTCTCGGCCTCCATGGTCTCCGGGTTGTTGCCGGAGCGGAAATGGCTGAGGAAGAAGTAGCTCCCGGACGGGACCTGGTCGCGCCAGTAGCGGACGATGCCGGCCGGGTCCTCGTCATCATTGACGTGGTGCAGGATCGCGCTGAGGATGACGGCGACGGGACGAGAGAAGTCGATGAGTTCGAGCGTGGCCGGGTGAGAGCGGATACCTTCGGGGTTGCGCACGTCGACCGCGACGACGCGGGTCCGGTGGTTGTCCTCCAACAGGGCGCGGCCGTGGACCAACACCTGGTCGTCGATGTCGACGTAGAGGACCCGGGACTCGGGAGCGTGCCGTTGCGCGACTTGGTGGACGTTGTCCGCGGTCGGCAGGCCACTGCCCAGGTCGATGAACTGCCGGATGCCGGTGGTCTTCGCGATCTCCCTGACCGCCCGGGTCAGGGCCGCCCGGTTGGCGAAGGCGATGGCCACCGAACCAGGCAGGTCGCGCTTGAACACGTCACCGATCTCACGGTCCACGGCATAGTTGTCCTTGCCGCCGAGCAGGTAGTCGTAGACGCGGGCAATGCTGGGCCTGGCCGGGTCGATCGACGAGCCTTCGTAACTCATGGCGGCCATTCTTCCCGGCACCATCGCGTGTCCGCCCCCGTTTTGGAATCCCCAGCCACCTGGTCTGCGGCTACGACCCCCTTTGCGGGTCCTTCTGTCCCAGGCAGATGAGCACGCTGAGAGGGGACTCCGCTACGCGAACACGATCCGGACCTGTGCGGGCCCGGACGCGGCGAAGCCCGCGGTGTCATCGGCGGGGGCGCGGGGCAGGGTGGCTGGTGCCACGGCTGCCGGGCACAGCAGCAGCTCTCACTACGTCCCGCCCGGAGTCGAGCCGGTGCAGGCCTGCGTCAGATCACTCCGAGGGGACCGCTGCCGCGGACCGCTCGTGCCCCCGGGCAGGCCCCATACCGCCCCCGTACTGGGGCTTTCCTCGGCGGCGCTGAGGAGGAGTCCTGGCTTTCCGTCCCCGTTGATGTCGCCGACGGCCACGCTGGTGCCGGACGTCAACTCGTTCTCATCGCCCCGCAGCACCGAGTGGTGGATGCAGACAGCGTCGCAGGCGGTGGACTGCCAGTCGCAGAGGCGTCGGCATTCTTCCCGGACGAGAGCGACTCCTCGTTGTGCAACGGCGAAGCACTCCCACTCTCCGCCCCACAGCACGGGCGTGGTCGCCGACCGGGCGGCTGCCCTTCCGCCACGTTGTCCGCTCCACGCCGGGCACGCGACGTGCCATCGGATGCGGAGGACGAACTCGCCCTCCGCACCAGTCTGATGCCGGGGAACCGGCGACGATGGGCGCTCCGACGCCTCGAACACATGTAGGCACTCGCTCTGCGCAACCACCGGACCCGGGTGCGTGTCCTGCACACCTGACAGCACCTGCTCGCCCTCGGCAAGCCCACGCACCTCCATCGGGGGCCATGCGGTGCTGTGGTCGGCAGAGCACTCGAAGGGACACTGGCCATGGACGACAGACGAGGACGTCCGCTCGGCAACGGCCGCAGAGGAAGAACGGGTCCCAGAGGGGCCGGCCGATCCAAGCGCGCGTCCGGCAGGCTCGTACGCATCTACCGGCGCTACCACACATGGCGCGCTCCGTTCCCACTGTGGGCCCGGATCCTGTGCGACATCCTGTTCTGGGCTGGTAGTGCCGCCGCGGCCTACGTCGCGATCGGCAGCCTGTGCGGAGCCATCCTCATCGCAGCCCCGCTCCTCGGCTTCCTCGGACTCGCAGCGAGCAAGGAGCACGACGACGGCATCGACTGGAGCGACCACCGGATGGGAGGGCAACCCAAAAACCCCGGCCCCAAGCTCTAGCGTGCCGCAACGGCCGCTCCCACCACCGGCCCCACTTGCTCGTCATCTGGGTGCGGTGCGGACACCGGCGTCACCCCGGCGAGCCCCATGTACTCTCCGTCAGCCCAACGGGGTTGCCTGTCGGCACCATTCCGGAGTCGAGGACGCGTCGTGCGAGCGGTTCCAGAAGGTGAGCGAGGCGAGTGGTGCCGTCGGCGCCGAGCGTCCGCCACGGTGTGACCGCTGCCGCGTCCGTGTCCGCTTCCACCTGCTCGTGAGCGGCCGCCCCGGCCTTGGTGAGGCGGCCCTCCTCGTCGATCCATCCTCGTTCGCACAGCCTCGCCTGCGCCGAATCCCACTCCTCGACACCCCATTGACGGATGCGTCGCTGGAATTCGGCGTCGGTCTCCCCCGTCGCGCACTTGAGCACCAACGCCTCGACCGGCCCCAGACGACGGCCCACCAGCACGGCGACATGGCCGTCGCCACGGTGTTCGCGCAAGGTGGTCAGCGCCTGCCAGAGCCTGACGTGCGGCTGGGCCGGGCGAGGCAGAGCTTGGTTGGCCGCGCCGAGCGCCCGTCCCGCCGTGTCTGCTGCGAGGGCGGCCTCCCAGGCGAGGTCAGCGGCCTCGGCCAGCTCGGCGGAGGCAACGACGTCCGGGCCGTAGAGCCGGATCATCGCGGCGCCCACGGCCCGCTCGCGCGCCTCGATCACCTGCTGCGGAGAGGCGGCAGCCCAGGCGTCAGGCAGCGCGCTCGCCGCCCGGTCGGGGTGGAAGACGTAGAAGCAGCTGGTGACGACGGAGGCAGGAACAGGGCCGAGTGGCGCGGCGCGCAGGGCGAAGTAGCCCGTCCAGTAGCCGCGCAGTCCGAGATCCTCCGCGGCTTCGCGCACCTCTGGGGTGAAGTAGACCAGCTGGTGGACCGGTTCGAACCTCTCCCACATCGCCCGTGCGACGCTATCGCTCACTCTCAGGCCCTCCCGGCTCGTCCTGCTTACTGCGGCGAACGCCGAGAGGCAGCATCCATCATGACGGCCGTCATAACAACCCCTCGACTCGGCCTCGAGACCCGACGATTCCCGGGCACCGCCCGTGCCACGTCCGTCCGGCCGGCCCCGGCACCAGATCCGCAGTGGGTTCGCGGAGAGGCACTGAGGACCATCGGGAGGCACGATGGCGTCGACCGGGGCGCCATGAAGAGGTGGGGCGGTATCGCGTCGGCCCGCTCGGGCTGTTGCCTGATCAGGACCTGCCGGGAGGCGAATCGCCGCGCTCGCCGATGGGCGTCGCCAGGGACAGGAGAAGGCCCCGGCTGGTTCGCGGGAGCCCAGCCTGGGCCGATCGGGAGTGGGCGCGAAGGGCGGTCACCTCGCGGCAGGGGCTCCATAAGACTTCAGCCGAATGATCGTCCTCATGAGCAAAGGGTGAGGCCCAGGGACGCAGCGCCCCTCACGCCCCCCGTACGGATCACCGGTGAAGCACACTCGAGTGTCTCCGTGGGAGCGGCTCATCCCTGGAGTCTCCGGACGCTCGTGTGAGCCGGGGCCGGTCACGGCGCCTGTCGCGCGGTTCCCGGCGCGATCAGGTAATCAGGAACGGTGAACAGGAACGCGAGCGACCCCTTCGTGCATGTCCGGGGCGCCAGTGAGAACAACCTGCGGAACATCGATGTCGACGTTCCACGGGACGCGATGGTCGCCTTCACCGGTGTCTCCGGTTCGGGCAAGTCCTCGCTCGCGTTCGGCACGCTCTACGCGGAGGCCCAGCGGCGCTACTTCGAGTCCGTGGCACCGTACGCCCGAAGGCTGTTGCAACAGGTCGGCGCACCGCACGTGCAGGACATCACCGGACTGCCACCCGCCGTGGCCCTGCAGCAGCGACGCGGGGCGGCCAACTCGCGCTCGACGGTCGGCACCATCACCACGCTGTCCAATCTGCTGCGCATGCTGTACTCACGTGCCGGCACCTATCCGCCCCGGGCCGCACGACTGGAAGCCGAGTCCTTCTCACCCAACACCGCGGCCGGCGCCTGCCCGGAGTGCCACGGACTGGGCGTCGTGCACGACGTCGCCGAGGACCTGCTCGTCCCGGACCCCTCGCTGAGCATCCGCGAGGGGGCGATCGCCGCCTGGCCGGGCGCCTGGCAGGGCGCCAATCTGCGCAGTGTCGTGAACGGCCTGGGGATCGACATCGACCGACCGTGGCGCAGGCTCAGGAAGAAGGACCGGGACTGGCTGCTGTACACGGACGAGCAGCCCTCCGTGTACATCGAGCCGGAGGAGGACCGCGTCGATTACGGCTACCAGGGCAAGTTCTGGAGTGCCCGCAAGCATGTCATGCACGTCCTCGCCGACTCCAAGAGCGAGAAGATGCGCGAACGGGCGCTGCGGTTCGTCAGGAGTGTGCCCTGCCCCGTGTGTGGGGGCAGCGGACTGCGGCCCGAGGCGCTCGCCGTGACCTTCGCCGGACGTACCATCGCCGAGATCAACGCGATGCCGCTCACCGAGGTCGTGGCGCTGCTGCGGCCCGTCGCGGGGCGGTCCGAGGCCGACGCCACCACATCGACCGCCCGGTCCGGGGAGACGACCGAGGTCGCGGTCCGCATCTGCGGCGATCTGGTCGAGCGCGTCGACGTACTGCTCGATCTGGGCCTCGGCTATCTCAGCCTCGGGCGCCGCTCGACGACCCTGTCACCCGGCGAGGCGCAGCGCCTGCGGATAGCCACCCAGCTGCGCTCGGGGCTGTTCGGCGTCGTCTACGTCCTCGACGAGCCCTCCGCGGGCCTGCACCCGGCTGACGCGGAACCGCTGCTGGACGTGCTGGACCGCCTCAAGGCGGCGGGCAACTCGCTGTTCGTCGTGGAGCACGACATGGACGTCGTACGGCGGGCGGACTGGGTGGTCGACATCGGCCCCGGCGCGGGCGAGGGCGGCGGACGCGTGCTGTACAGCGGCCCGGTCGCCGGTCTTGAGCAGGTCGGGAAGTCGGCCACGAGCCAGTACCTGTTCGGGCGCGCCGAACAGGTCGATCACCACCCGCGCACACCGCACGGCTGGCTGCACCTGCGCGGCGTCTCCCGCCACAATCTGCGCGACGTGTCCGTCGACGTTCCGCTCTGCGTGCTGACGGCGGTGACGGGGGTGTCAGGTTCCGGCAAATCGACGTTGGTGACGCAGGTGCTCGCCGAGGTCGTCCGCGGCCACCTCGGACTCGTGCCCGAGGAGCCCGACGAGGCACAGCTGGAGGTCGACGTCCAGGACGCGTCGGGAGTCGAGTCGTTCGACCGGCTCGTCCTGGTCGACCAGCGGCCCATCGGCCGGACTCCCCGGTCCAACCTGGCCACGTACACCGGCATGTTCGATGCGGTGCGCAAGCTGTACGCGGCGACGGACGAGGCCCGGGCGCGCGGCTACTCGGCCGGGCGGTTCTCCTTCAACGTGCCCGAAGGGCGGTGCGAGACCTGTCAGGGTGAAGGGTTCGTCGCGGTGGAACTGCTGTTCCTGCCCGGCACCTACGCGCCGTGCCCGACCTGCCGGGGCGCCCGGTACAACGCCGAAACGCTGGAAGTCACCTACCGCGGCAAGAACATCGCCGAAGTACTGGCGCTGTCCGTCGACGCCGCCGCCAAGTTCCTGTCCGCCGTCCCGGCCGCCTCCCGCAGTCTGGAGACGTTGCGCGAGGTGGGACTGGGATACCTGCGGCTGGGCCAGCCCGCAACGGAACTCAGCGGTGGCGAGGCGCAGCGCATCAAACTGGCCACCGAGCTGCAGCGAGCCCGTCGCGGGCACGCGCTCTACCTGCTCGACGAGCCGACGGCGGGGCTGCATCCCTCGGACATCGCGCTGCTGCTGCGACAGCTGCACCGGCTCGTCGACGCCGGCAACACGGTCGTCCTCGTCGAGCACGACCTGGACACCGTCGCCACCGCCGACTGGATCATCGACCTCGGGCCGGGCGGCGGTGACGCGGGCGGACAGGTGGTCGCGGCGGGCCCGCCGACCAAGGTGGCGAGGGCCCGCCGCAGCGCGACCGCGCCCTATCTCGCGGCCCGGCTCGCGCGCTCCTGACGACGGCGCCAGGAGCTGAGGACGGTCAGACGGGTCCGGCCTACCGCGAGTGCGGCAACACGGGGAACGTCTGAACCATCGACCTGGTCCGCGTCGAGGGCACCGACCTGACCGGCTGACCGTACCGGCGGCGGCGCGCCGCCCTGGAAAGGGCTCTTCGCGGCTCACGGCCTGGCCGCGCCGCTGACGCTGTGCCCGTCGACCACCGACCCGGCCGCCCCGGTGCAGTGGCTGGCCCGGACGGCGGCCCGGCTGGAGGGCGTGTTCAGCGGAGGGCGGGGAACACAGCGCAGCCTGGACGCGCACACCGCATCCGCCCAGAGATCGGCATGACTCGGGTGCCGCTCTTCGGCGAGTGACTCTTCATTCCCTTGGCCGCCTACTCGCCGATCACGGCTGCCTTGTCCAGGCCGGCGTCGCGCAGGGTGCGCAGTACCGTGCGCCGGGCCCCGTGCACGGTAGCTGTGCCGGAGTGCTCGGTTACGGCTCGCAGCAGGGCGTAGGCGCACGCCAGCTCGATCCGGGTCACTGCGTGCATGTCCAGCACCCAGCGCTCGACCTCCCGCAGGCGCGCATCAGCCAGGCATGCTTCCAAATCGCGCAGCAGCGGGACGCTGATATCCCCTGCCAGGGTCACTTCAGCCAGGTGGCCATCGACCACGGTGATCTTCACGGGCGGCTGGATGGGGTGGAGTTCAGCTGTCACAACCGGCCTCCCACATGGTGCGGTGCGTCCCCTTCCAGTCTGCATCCGGGCCCGGAGCGCGCTGGCCGGCGGGCGGCTGAAGTACTCCTTCATCAAGGCGGCCGGGGCGGAGGAGAACCGCATAGGTACGGGTGACGGCGCTCGGACAGGTGTATACCGATCATGGTTGAGCACCGTGCAGGGCGGGCGCTCGGGACGACAGGCCTCAGCACTCGCGATCTCGTGAAGGGGACACGGGTGATGCACGGCTTCAGACGATGGCTGGCCGATTCCACCTGGAGGACGACAGGGCGGGGCCGGACCAGGCCCTTTCGTTTGGACCTTCCGGTCATTTATCCGGCGGTTGCGGATGTGGGCCGTGAACGGCAGGTGGGAGCAGGTGTTCACCACGCCGGTGGCTCAGGCGGATGCCGACGAGTACCTTCAACTGCAGCCCGCCGCGAGAGCGTCCGATGGCGTGGTTTCCCGGCTCACCGGCGGGGCCTCTTTACGGGCCCACTGCGGGCCAGGCCGGCGAAGCGCCCGCTTTCACTGCGGTGATGGCCCGCTTGGCCCCGCCGAACCCGGCAAAGCCGCTCCCGAGGGTGTGTAGCGCGCCAGGTACTCGCGGGCGCGGTGCCAGTACGTGACCGGGTGACGGTGCGGGTCACAGCCGGGGCTTGGTCTCCCAGCGGGGGCCCATGTCGGGGGTGTCGGCTCCCTCCAGTTCCGTCACCAGGCGGTGCACCCGCGTCAGATCGTGCAGCAGTGCCCGCGTCTCGTTCGGCGGTATGTCCGCCCGCCGGGCGATGTCGTCCAGGAGCACGGCATCGCCGTCGTGCGCCGCCTGCGCCGCCGACACCGCTTCGAACACCCGCTCGTGCTCCTGGGTGTACTCCTGGCGCTCACCCTCGACGAACGTCCGTTCCGCGCCCGCCGCCGCCGGGTCCTTGATCCGCTCCTCGGCCAGATCGCCGGGGCGCCACTGCTGCTTGCCGCGGTGCTGCGCCGCGATCCGGTCATCGTGCGTCACGGAACCGCCGTGGCGCAGATGCGTCCGCTGCTTGGAGGCGCCCGTGGTCTCGTTGCGGGCGCTGGGGCTCTCGCCGGCGGCCGCCGCCTCACGGGCCGCGGCCCTGCGCTGCTCCTCGTTGCCTTCCATCTTCTTGCCGGCCATGGTGCTCTCCCGTCCTCGTGCTCTGCCGTTCCTCCCGTTCGTGTCAGCCGTCCAGTTCCTCCTGGTCCGGCGACTGCGGCGCGCCCGCAGATGCTCTCCGTTCCGGTGTGTGGGTCTCGCCGCCGTCGAGTACCCCGACACCGCTAACCCTTTCATCACAAGTGGAGGTCTCTGCGGCCCTGCTCTGCAGTGTGCGTTTATCGCCAAGCCCTGGATTCCAGCTTCGGAGTCTCACGTGTCAGCGGGACGCGCGCCTCCGTGTCCCTCGACGGGACGACGGCGAGGCGACGGGTTCGGGCATCGACCGTGGGTACGCAAATTACGGGTCGATCTCCAGGAATCTGCCCAGCAATCACCGGAATCTCCAACGAGAGCGGCGGCGGGAACCCGTCGGAACTCCGCTCCGGTTCGACAAGGCCCGCGCGCCGTTGGGTGACTTCGCGCGTCTGGCCGCCGGTGACCCGGGCTGGCCCGACGGCCCGGCCCGGCTGTCGGCCTACACCGACTACATGGAACGAGCGGGCGCCTCCACCGCAGCCCTGCAGGTGCTCTCCTCGACGCCTGGGTCCTTTGTGCGGCGCAAGAGTCGGGGGCGGCGACCACGGGTGGCCGGGTGGGCGTCGGCCGCGGCGAGCAGCGGTCACATGGGCTGACGACCACCTCCCGTCGGTGGGGCGGCGCCCGGGGCTGCCGGCCGTGGGGGGAGGAGTAGACGGGGTCAACGGAGTGTGCGGGTCCGCTGAGGTGGCTCGTTCTCGTTCTATGGTGATGGTGTGGCGCGCTGGATCCGGTGGGTTCGCAGAGCAGTAGCGACCAGCCCCGTCGTGCCCGGCGCTCCGTCCGCGCCGGATGCGGTGGTCGTGTCTCGTCTCGTTGCGTTGCGCGGGGCGATGGCTCGTATTGGCACGACCTTGGACGAGGCCACTACCTGTGGTGAGCTGACCCGTGAGGCTGTCCGGCAGGTGGGCGGTGTGGCCGCCGTCCTGCGCGGCGACGCTGCGGCGGGCGCCCAGTACACGGCTGTCCGCGGCGACCCGGCCATGCTGCCTGATGCCCGATGGGCCCTGGCCATGGCACGCGAGCAGGCCGAGCTCCGGGAATGCCGACTCGCGTCCACGGTGCCGGGTGCCGCCCGGCCCGCGCTGTACGTGGCCCTCGCCACCGGCGGCGACAGCTACGGCACGCTGGTGTGCACTCGAGGCACAGCGCCGTTCACCAGCCTGGATGCGGAAGTCTGCATCCAGCTGGCAGAACGCGCGGCCTCCCACATCCGGCAGGCAAGAGAGCACGAACAGCTCAGCAGCGTCGTCAGCAAGCTGCAAAGCGCTTTGCGCATGGAGCCCGGTCGGCCGCACCCCAATCTGGACGTCGCCATCCGCTACCTGCCCGTAGGGCTCAGCGCCATGGTGGGCGGCGACTGGTGCGAGACCGTCCGGCTGCACTTCGGCCGTACGCTGCTCGTCGTCGGCGACGTCATGGGCCACGGGCTGGAAGCAGCCGTCGACATGACCGCCTACCGCTCTACCCTGCGCTACACCGCCTCCGCCGATCTGCCGCCCCATCGCGTGCTGCGCCAACTCGACGGAATCGCCTCCAGTGAGCCGGACCGGCGCCCGGCCACCTGTCTCATCGCGCGCGTCGACCCCGCCCGCAGACAAGTTGCTCTCGCCAGCGCCGGTCATCTGCCCCCAGCGGTGATCGACACCCAAGGCAGGGTGTCCATGCTCTCCATCCCGGTCGGCCCGCCGCTCGGCACCGGCCTCGGCGGATACCAGTCGCACACCCGCCCTCTGGACCCGTCCCAGACGCTGGTGCTGTTCACCGACGGCCTCATCGAACGACGCGACGAAGACATCGACCAGTCCCTGCACCGGCTCACCGAGCTCACCTTCGCCTCGGCCTCGAGTCCGGAGCAGGTCCTCGATCGCCTGCTCGCCGGCCTCGGCGCCGATCGCGCCGAAGACGATGTCGCCGTCCTCGCGGCCCGGGTACAGGCTCGTAGTGACGACGCCGGAGAAACGCAGGCACCACATCGGCGCCTGCCTGAACCATGATCGCCATCGGGTTCGCGGCCGCTCCGGCGTCTTCGGCTTCGCCATCACCCAGTACTACGACCGCAAGGGACTCCACCACCTGGTCGCCGAGAGTCCGAGTGTCGCGCACGCCGCTGCTGTCGCCGAATTCAGAAAGTGCTTACACGGTCTTCAAGGGCTCCTTGAAGGACTTGCGGAATACCGGCCCGGCAAAGGGAATGATCGGAGACAGCATTTTTGCCTTGAAGGAACTGGGATGCCGTTCGAGTTCGACGTCGACGCGGGTGCCGTCGTCCGTGGGAGTCATCTGGAAGTTCCACCCGCCGGAACCGAAGGGCGTCGAGTCGTGCGTGGTGACGGTGACTCTGTTCTGTGAGGGATCCCATTCATAGCGTGCGTGCTCCCACGACTTGTCGTTCCCCTCAGTGACCTCGGCCCAGGTCTCTCCCCTTTCATGGACCTGGAAGTGCTCGGCGTCAATGGAGGGCCACTGCTCGACTCGCGAAGGGCTGAAGTTGGTCAGTACCCCCATCACCTCGGAGGGGCTCAACGAGGAGTTCACGTGGAAATGCAGAGAGGGCATGTTCTGCTCCTGGGTGCTAAAAGGCGGAAGCGGCGAGGCTCCGGACTCACCTCCCAGCATGCGCTCCGGGCTGCCCCTGCGCACCGGCATGGTGCTCCCCCGGCGAGCGTTCTCACACGGCGACGAGAACGGCGCGGACCGGGGCGTGCTGTACGCGGCGGTCAGGCGCTGGGTGAGTGCCTGGATGGCCTCTTCCTCGCGTTGGTCGGCCGCTACTTTGCTCGCCCTGACCTGGAGGATCGGCTCAGCCGTCACCGGCACGCTCGGGCGCGAGCACCACGCCGAAATGACCATTGCACGGCGGGGGCGGTGCAGCGTCGTGATCCGGTCGTCCCTGGTGGGCCTGGAGGGCGACGCTGACCAAGGTCATGAGCAGATCGATGTCCGAGTCGCACTCCAGGCTGAGGGTCGCCCAGTGCGACCCCGGCACGAGCCGGATGGCGCTCGAGTGGCTGAGGTGATTCTCGAAATGCTGGATCATCCTGGTGGAGAGGTGCAGGTCGACAAGTCGGCCGGAGTGGAAGTGTGCGATCTCGGCTGTGGCTGAGCGCAGTGCACGGCCAGTGCCGCAGCTGGGCCGGGCCTCCGTGAGGTCCGGCCAGGCCGCGAGCTGCGCCAGGGCACGCGAGGCCGTGGTCATGACTTCATCTTGCTGCGCTCAGCGGCTGTCCCTCAAGACTTGACGGAGACGCAAGCGGACACCTCCGCGGTCGCGACCACGACGCTGACGAGGTCCGCTCTGGCACCAGGCGAGCGGACCGACGCGGTCTCGCGTGCAGGCCGCGCTGACCTCCGGCGTCGCAGGGCGGGCAGCCTTAGACGCTGCCGGCGACCTGCTGTGCTGGGCGTCGGATGAACACCTTGCGACTCCAGACCCCGCCTGCGGAGCGGCGCATCCCCGTACGCGGAGCGAGGTGGAAGGCTTGGGGCATGGCTGTTCGACCATGGCTGGTTTTCCGGCGTCCTTGGCGGCCGGGTCACTCACCCGCGCTGGTCATGCTCCCGCTGGGGCTGATCGTCACAGTCTGTGTGGTGGATGTGCTGTCACCGCCGCACATCCACCTCGGGCCCCTGCTCGTGGCGGCAACCGCCATCACCGTGGCATTCGCCGGCGCCGGTGTGACCGCGCTGATGGGAGCTCTCGCGGTAGCGGCCCAGGTCCTGATCGGCGTACTCAGAGGAGTCCTGCCCACCGCCAACATCCAAGCCCAGATCATCGCCCCGGTCGTCGTCTCCACCGCCTGTGTCGCCGTCTGCGTGGTGCGGGACCGGCGGGAGCAGCAGTTGCAACGGGTGCGGTCGGTGGCCATGGCAGCACAAAGTGTCCTGCTGCAGCCCCGCCCGCTCGCGCCGGCCCGTTGCGGATCGCCGGCCTGTACCTGCCCGCCGAGGAAGAACCCGACCTGGGCGGAGACCTGTACGCGGCCGCCCGGACCGACCACCACAGCACCCGGCTCCTGATCGGCGACGTACGCGGCAACGGCCTGGCCGCGATCAACAACTCCGCCCTGTTGCTCGGCGCCTTCCGCGCAGCCGCTCACCGGCAGGCCACGCTGCCCCGCCTCGCCGTCCACCTGGACGGCGCGTTCCGATGGGACACGAGCCAGTGGCGGTCACAGGCGGAGCAGGACACCAGCGAGGACTTCGACACCGCCGTACTGCTCGACATCCCCGACCACGATCCGGTCGTCCACCTCATCAACTGCGGCCACCCACCACCGCTCCTCCTGCGCGGAAACCACCTCCCCCCACTCACGCCCGAGGCCAGCCATCTCCCGATCGGGTTCGGCGGCCCCTTCGGCATCATCGCCTACGACGTCCAGACGTTCTCCTTCCAGGCCGGCGACTTGCTGCTCCTCTACACCGACGGCGTCACCGAAGCCCGCAACACCGACGGACTCTTCTACCCCCTCGCCGAACGAGCGCCCAAGTGGACCGAGGACGACCCCGACGAACTCCTGCACCATCTCCAGGACGACCTGCTGGTCCACATCCACGGACACCTCAACGACCACGCCGCCGTAGTCGCAATCCGCCGCCTGGCAGTCTGAGACCCACCTGGTTCGAGCACGACGCTCACGAGCCTGTGCGCGGCCCTGTTGCGACACCGCCGTCGAGTAAGGCTGTCAGGGTGGGGCACGGGACCGCAGCACGCATGGGCATCGGTCGCGGCCGGCGGCGGCTCACCCTCTCTGACTGACGGCGCCGGTGCGGAGTCGGTCGAGCAGCCAGAAGGTGAGGGCGGTGCCGGTGCCGTAGGCGACGTGCGCGCCAAGATCCCAGGCCACGATCTTCTTGTCGTATTGCCAGATCGGCTTGTAGAGCCCTGCGATCGGCAAGGCGACGTAGTCACCGGCGAACACCACAGCGCCGAAAGGCACGCCATATACAGGGGAGGGCCTGGGCAGTGATCCGGCCACGATGCCGTAGGCCACGCCCGCCAGTGATCCGTAGGCCCAGTGAGCGATGGTGCTCGTGAGCCAGGCCGAATCGTCAGGAAGCCGACGCTGCGTGAAGCCCTCGATAAGCCGCTTCGCCACCAGCCCCGGATCCGGAGCCTTCTCCCAGCTTTCCACCGGAGCGAATTCCCAGGCCAGCGGGCTGTCCGTCGCGCCTGCCCGACGGTACTTCACGTAATGGACGGCATCCAGACACACCGTTCCCACTGCCCCGGCCAGCAGGCCGGCCGCCACCGCCGCGAGTGGAGTCAGCGGCTTCCTTCGGGAGCGCATCACGCAATCTCCTCATCGGTCAGGGCCGGAAAGGTCGATGTTCTTCAGCATCTGGGCCGGGCGCCGAGGCATGCGGCCCGCATCGAGTATCCGGCGGCCGGGAAACGTCCGCGAGCGCACGCACGTCCGGTCCCTCCTTCGAAGGAGAAACCGCTACGACTGCTACGACGCTGTCCCGTGTGTCGCCGCGTCGCTGCGCCGAACAGCATGCCGGCGCCACACCGGTGACCGCGGCGGCCCGGTCGGCATCCGCTCTGTGCGGGACAGCCGGCCGGGCCGGTCCCGCTCCGCAGGGCCGGCCCGGCTCTTCGGCGGCAGCTGGGCATGTCGCAGTCAGCGCAGCGTCCGTCACGTCTTGAGGACAACCTTTTCGCAGTGGTCCTTCTTGTTCTTGAACAGGTCGTAGCCGGTCGGTGCCTCGGTCAGGGGCAGCCGGTGGGTGATGATCCGGGTGGGGTCGATCGTGCCCTGCTCGATCATGCCCAGCAGGGGTTGCATGTACCTCTGCACGTGGCACTGGCCGGTTCGCAGGGTCAGTGACCTGTTCATCCAGGCACCCGCCGGGAACTTGTCGATCATCCCGCCGTAGACGCCGATGACCGAGACCACGCCGCCGCTCCGGCAGGACATGATGGCCTGGCGCAGGGCATGCGGCCGGTCGGTCTCGGAGCGGACCGCCTGCTTGGCACGGTCGTAGAGCTGAACGTGGGAGGCGCCGTGCGTGGCCTCCATGCCGACCGCGTCGATGCACTTGTCGGGGCCACGGCCGCCGGTGAGTTCGAGCAGAGCGGACCGTACGTCGGTGTCCTCGAAGTTGATGGTGGTGTAGCCCTGGGCGGCGGCCATGTCGAGGCGGTAGGTCTCCTTGTCGATGGCGATGACCTTTTCCGCGCCCAGGACCCGGGCACTGTCCATGGCGAACTGGCCGACCGGCCCGGCGCCCCAGACGGCGACGACATCACCGTGCTTGATGTCGCACATGTCAGCGCCCATGTAGCCGGTCGGCAGGATGTCGGACAGGAAGAGCACCTGCTCGTCGGTCAGATCCGACTCGATTTTGAAGGCGTTGGCGTCGGCGAGTACCACCCGCGCGTACTCGGCCTGGCCGCCGGCGAAGCCGCCGGTGAGATGTGAGTACCCGTAGATGCCGCAGGTGGGATGACCGAACATCTTCTCCGAGATGCCGGCGTTGGGGTTGCTGTTCTCGCAGCACGAGTACAGTTCGGCGCGGCAGGACGCACAAGCGCCGCAGGCGATGGGGAAGGGCACCACGACCCGGTCGCCGACGCGCAGTTTGCCGTCGCTGATACCCCGGCCGACCTCGACGACCTCTCCCATGAACTCGTGGCCCAGGATGTCGCCCTTCTCCATCGTCGGCACGTAGCCGTCGACCAGATGGAGGTCGGAGCCGCAGATCGCCGTCGAGGTGATTTTCACGATGACGTCGCGGCTGTTCAGGATCGAGGGGTCGGGGACGTCCTGCACCTCGACCGAGTTGCGTCCCGTCCAGCAGTTGGCCTTCATGCCAGGGCCTCCTTCAGTTCGTCCTCGGTCAGCGGCCGGGCCGGGTGCTGCGGGAACTCGCCCCGGGACCGCTTGCCGCCGGGCGCGCCCTCGGAGCGGACGACCTCACCGGTTTCCGCGATCTGCTTGAAGCGGCGAAGGTCGTCGTCCAGCTGCTGGTGCGGCTCCTCGCCGAAGTAACGGGCCGCCGCCTTGCCCAGCGCTCCCCCGGGCAGCTCGTAGCGCAGGGACACCCGTATCTCCGTGCCCTGGCCGCCGGGGGCCGGCACGAAACGGGCTTCGCCGGAGTTGTCGACGTCGGCACCCTCCACCGACCGCCACGCGATCAGCTGGCCGGGGACTTCCTGGGTGATCTCGGCGTCCCATTCGACTGTCTTGCCGAACGGTGCGCTGGCTTGCCAGTGACTGGTGCGCGGGCCGGTCACGTGCACCTCGTCCAGGTGCACCATGAACTCCGGCAGTCGTTCCAAGTCCTTCCAGAGGATGTACGTCTCGTCCGGCGACCGGGTGACGGTGGTGGCCGCGGTCAGTTCCATGGGGGTGCTCCTACGAGTGCGGGTCACGGCCGCGTAGACGTCCGTGGCGGTGATGGCGGTGACCGCGGCCGTCGCAGCGACGGTGCGTCCGAGGCCGCGACCGTCGTGGTTCCTCAACGCCCGGGCGAGCATCGTCAGGTCCATGAGGTCGCCACCGACGCGGCCCCAGAGCCAGACGGGATGCGGCCGTCCCAGCAGCCCGGTGGCCGCCGCCAGTTCGCGCACACCGACGGCGGTCGTGGCCGATCGGTGCCGGGGGGCGTCGCCCACGCCCAGGGCCCGCGCGAAGCCAGCCGGGGCGACGACCTGGGGCACTCCCAGGAATGCACTGGCCCAGCCGAGACCACGTACGAGTGGATCTTGCCGCAGGCGGGAGGGGGAGCGGGTGTCTGTTGTCATCAGTGGCTCCTCACGTGCGGTGAGGTGAAGGGAAGGCGAGCCGCTTCAGGTGCGAAGCGCCCACGGCGGACGACGCCGGAGTATCCGCATGCTCCGCGGCCAATCCACATCTGCTCTTCGCAGTCCCGGCGCGGCCGTTCGGTTGCCGGGACTGTGTGGGCGCGCCTCGCGGGCAAGCGTCAACGGCCGATCCCACCGCCCGTCTTACAGGGCCGGAAGGGCTCGGCCTCTCCAATGCTCACGCCCGGGGCCGGGCCGCGGAATCCCACCGCCCGTAACGCAATGCCGGACACGGCCGACCGCCGTTGCCCGGCGTTGTGGGAGGTTCAGGCGAGGAAGGCCCGTCCGGCCCCTGCCGTAACCGGGGCCGGCCGCCGGTCGTCCTCGCCCGCCCGGTGCCGGAGCGGCTGACGACCCTGGTCTCCTTACTGCTTGTGGCCGTTGCCGTGTCCGTTGGGATGCAGGACCACCTTGGTCCAGCCCTCGTCACGGGCGTCGAAGTGCTCGTAGGCGGTGGGGGCCTCGTCCAGGCCGAGCTCGTGGGAGACGATGAAGCTCGGCTTTGCCTTCCCGCCGGCGATCAGGTCCCGCAGAGCGCGGTTGTACTTCTTCACCGGCGCCTGTCCGGTCCCCATGCGCTGGCCCTTGAACCACATCATGCCGAAGTCGATCGGCACCTTGCCCTGTGCCTCCAGCTCGCCCTGGGCCTCTTCGCCTCCGGGGTCCTGGGGCAGGAAGACGCCCACCACGCCGATGTCGCCCGTGAACCTGACCGAGTCGATCAGGCCGTTGAGGGTGAGGCTGGCGTCCTCGTCTCCCTCGTGGTCGTGGGCCTGGTAGCCGACGCACTCACACCCGTTGTCGGCGCCCAGACCGAGGGTGGCTTCCTTGACGACCTCCGCCGGGTCCTGCTCGGCGGTGTTGATCGGAATGGCCCCGATCTCCTCCGCCTTGCGCAGCCGGTCGGGCTGGTGGTCGGCCACCCAGACGCGGCCGGCGCCCTTGAGCACGGCGGAGTAGGCCGCCATCAGCCCGACGGGACCGGCCCCGAAGATGATCGTCTGGTCGCCTGGCTTGACGTTGGCCATCTCCGTGGCGTGATAGCCGGTGGGGAAGATGTCGGCGAGCATCACGTAGTCCGTCTGCCGCTCGGCGGCGTCCTCGCCCAGGCGCAGCGCGTTGAAGTCGCCGTAGGGCACGCGCAGCAGTTCCGCCTGGCCGCCCTGGTAGGGGCCCATGTCTGCGAATCCGTAGGCGGCTCCGGCGAGGGCCGGTTCCGGCTGCATGGTCAGGCAGTAGTTGGTCAGCCCCCGCTCGCACTGCTTGCAGAAGCCGCAGGCGATGTTGAAGGGCAGAACGACATACTGGCCGACCTGGACCTTGCGTACGGCCGAGCCGACCTCCACGACCTGGCCCATGTTCTCGTGTCCCAGCGTGCGGCCGGACTCGAACGAGGTGCGGCCCTCGTACATGTGCAGGTCCGAACCGCAGATGTTGGTGGTGGTGATCTTGACGATGATGTCGCAGGGGTGCTCGATCTTCGCGTCCGGTACGTCCTTCACCGTGACCGTTCGCGGGCCTTCGTATACCGCTGCTTTCATGATGACTTCTCTCGGTGCCGCGGCACGACCGCGGCACGGCGGTGAGAGAGACGGCACCCGAGGCCGGAACCCCGGAAGTTGCGGATGACGGGGTCTGTGCCTTCGGTACGCCTCTGCGGGCCGTTCACCCGAATCAGGTGGACGGTGGAGCCGCCGTCGGCGCACCCGGCGGAGCTTCGGCGCTCCGGCGGCGTGCTGCGCGGGTCCCCGTCGGTGTCCGGCACGAAACCGCCATATACCGAATGATCAACGGATTCCTCGCATCAGCTGGCGGCTCGGCGAACCGGCTCGTCCTGGTCGTTGTCCAGCATGCGGCGGCGTTCCTGTTCACGGGCGGCCGCCCGGACCGACTCGTCGCTCTCCAGGCCTGATCCCGGCGCACCGCCCACGGTGGCGACCGAAGCGATGAACCAGGCCAGCGTCCAGTACTCCGCGGCGTTCAGCGGGGTGCGTGTCGTGGAGGCGAACACCTGGCCGTTGAGGATGAAGAGCGCCCACACCAAGTTGATGACCAGCAACCCCACATGCAGACGAGCACCCCGATGCCCACGGTGACGACCGTCGACGTGTTGTAGAGAGCTGCCCGCTTCCTCGCCTCCGGCGAGGTATCCGCCGATCGATGCCACAGGTGCGCGTCCACAATCAGCCAGCCGATCATGAGTGTGACGGAACCGACCATGGCGAGCCGGTTGGCCCGGACCATACCGCCGAGCACCCTCAGGTAACCGCGCGGACTGCTGATGACATACCGGAGATCCGCGGCCTCGTCGTCGCCGACCGGGGCCCGGTGCACAGGCGCAAGACGACTGGCGAAGCCTTCCAGCGACCGACGGTGGTCTCCCTCGGCCTCAGCGGCCTGCGCTCCCGCCAGGCTGAGCACGGCCTCTTCGACCGTCCGCCGGGCCCGTCTACGAAAGTGCAGAGCACCCAGCGAGGGGAGGGACAGGAGCGCCATGCCGTGTTCATGACCCAGATCCACGACGAGCTTGCGCCCCCTGAGTGCAACGGAAGGTCGGTGAGCGCTACGACGATGTCCCAATCCTCCGAACGCCCGCGGTCCGAGATCCGGCGTGTCAACGTGGACAGGTCCTCGATCCCGGCGGTGAAGGGCTCACTCACCATCTCGACGTCGAACCGCCGCTCCCGACCGAACTCGTCCGCGAGCCGAGCGGGAGGTCCCTGGCTATGCGCAGCGCGACTTCTGTCGGCGCGTCCGCCAGGAGAGCCACGACCGTGACGCTTTGCGACGACTCGCCCATGACGGCCTCTTCTCGTCGGCTGCTCCGGCGTTCAGCAGTGCCCAGAAGGTCCCCGCCGCAACGGCCGCGCCCCTCACCGCCCTGCAAGCGAGGATCAAGACGTATGTCCTGTTGAGGGAACGGATTGCGCAGACTTGAGATGTTGAACCTTCACCGGTAGCCGCACGAGGCGATCGTCGGCGCGGTCACCGGCCCCGTCGCGTCGCCACGCGGTCTGCTGCCCGGCCGAGACGAGGACCGGCAATGCCTGCACTGGTCGACGCGGTCCTGGCAACGGCGCAGGAACTGGGCGAGATCCATGTTGCCGGCCGTGCCTCCATCTTCACCGGTATCGCCCATGAGACAAGGACCTCTCGGCCGCGGGAAGGACTGGCTGCGTGCATGGCGCGGATGGTGTTCCGCTCGGCGTTAGAGCCAGTGGCGCAGAACCAGGCTTGGTGCGCGGCGGATGAGCCATGCGCCGGTCAGGCCGATGGCGGCGCCGACGGCCACGTCACTCGGGTAGTGGGCGCCGCTCTGCACGCGTTCGACTGCCACCATCGCGGCCGGTACCGCACACACGGCACCCGCCAGCGGCCAGGCCGGGGCGACGGCGGCTGTGAAGGCGACCGCCGCCGCGGTGTGCCCCGAGGGGAAGGATGAGGAGTCGGGACGGTCCTCGGTCTCGTCGTGCGGGAACCACTCCTTGGGCGGCCGGGGACGGTCGGCCAACTGCTTGCACACCCCGTTGGACGCCAACTGCGCCAGGGCAACAGCGGCCAGGCCCGCGGCGGCGGCCTTGCGGCCCCGCCAGCCGCCCAGGGAGGCCATCACCGCGGCCGCCCCGCACCACAGCTTGGTGCCCTCCGCCGTCTCCTCCGCAGCCGACAGCACCCGGTGGACGCAGGGTGAGGCGTTGGCAGCCAGCCACTTGGTCAGCCGCCGGTCGGTCTCACGCATCAGAGCCAGCACACTCATGGCCTGTGGGGTATCCAGCCCGTCACCGGCCATGCCAGGCGCTCAGGTCCCGTCGGCAGTCGACGGCATCGGCGTGGTCGGTTGTGGTCCGGGCTGCGCCGGTCGTCTCTGTCGACGAGGTGCCCCGCAAGGCACGGGCACGTGCCTCACGCGGACGGATCAGCGCTGCGCGGCGCCCCTGCCCGAAGTGCCCCATACGGATGACCGGAGAGAGTTGGGTCGCGTGCTCGGAGGTCACCGTCCTGTGCTGCGTGCCGGGAGGGTGAACCAGGTGGTCTTGCCGTGGTCGGTGGGGCGTACGCCCCAGCTGTGGGCGAGGGCGTCGACGAGGAGGAGGCCGCGGCCGGATTCGTCGTCGGGAGCGGCCAGGCGGGGCTGGGGCAGATGGGGGCTGTGGTCGCTGATCTCGACGGTGAGCTCGGTGGCCGTGCGGCGCAGGTGGAGCCCGAGGGGGCCCTGGGCGTGCTGCACGGCGTTGGTGAGGACTTCGGAGACCATGAGGCGGGCGTCGTCGGCGAGGTGGGCGCAGTTCCAGGCGATGAGGGTCTTGGTGAGGAAGCTGCGTCCGTCGCCGACGGAGGAGGCGTGGGCGGGCAGGTCGGTGGTGGCGGTGGCCAGCGGGGCGGCGGGAAGCTGGGCAAGGAGCAGGGTGACGTCGTCGTCGTGGTTGTCGGTACCGGGCAGCAGGGCGGCCAGGACGCGGTCGGCGACGGCCTCCAGGGCGTCGGTGGCGGTGAAGGCGGTCGCGAGGGCACGGGTGAGGTCGGCGAGGCGGTGTTCGATGTCGCTGCCGGGGGTTTCGATCAGGCCGTCGGTGTAGAGGACGAGCGTGGCCCCGGGGGGCACGGCGGTGCGGGTCTGCTGGTGGAGGATGCCGCCGACGCCGAGCGGCGCGCTGATGGGTGCTTCGAGTACCCGCACTTCCCCCGAGTCGGCGAGGAGGGCGGGCAAGTGGCCGGCCGAGCAGACGGTGATCTCGCCGGTGTCGGGGGCGAGGATCAGGTAGCAGCAGGTCACTAGTTGGTCGGGCAGGTCGAGGTCGGCGACGACGGCGTCGAGGGCCTGCATCAGCTGGCGGGGTTCCATGCCGGTTTTGGCCAGGGCATGGGCGGCGGCCCGCAGCTGGCCCATGACCGCGGCCGCGTCCAGGCCGCGCCCCATCACGTCGCCTATGAGGATGCCGACCCGGCCCGCGCCCAGGGGGATGAGGTCGAACCAGTCGCCGCCCACCCCGGCGCCCTGGGTGGCGGGCAGGTAGCGGTGGGCGGCGGCGAGGCCGGGGATGGCCGGCGGGGTGCCCATGAGACTGCGCTGCAGGGTGAGGGCGATGTGCCGCTGCTGCTCGTACAGGGCGTGGAGTTCGGCCTCGGCCCGCTTGCGGTCGCTGATGTCGCGCACGATGGCGCACGCGCCCCGGACCGTGCCGTCGGCGGCGCGCGTGGGCCACAGGGTGACGTCGACGTCGAGCAGTTGCCCGCCGCGGGTGACGCGGAGCGTCTCGAAGTGCTCGATCTTCTCGCCGCGGGCCAGTCGTTCCAGCAGCGCGGTGATCTCGTGGGTGCGGTCGGGCAGGGCGAGCAGCGCCACGTGGCGGCCGATCGCCTCCTCGGCGCTGTAGCCGTACAGGCGTTGGGCGGCGGCGTTCCAGTAGGTGATGTGCCCGTCGAGGGTCTTGGCGAGGATCGCGTCCTGAGAGGACTCGACGAGCGCGGCGAGCTGGTTGATGTGCTGTTCGGCGGCTTTGCGGTCGCTGACGTCGCGGACGGCCGCGGAGACAAGGAGGCCGTCGGCGGTCTCCAGCGGGCTGAGGCTGATCTCCACGGGGAACTCGGTACCGTCCTTGCGCAGCCCGTGCAGCTCCAGCCCGGCCCCCATCGGCCGCACCTGCCGGCTCGCGGCGTACGCCTCCCGGTGCCGGGAGTGCTGAGGGCGGAACCGCCCAGGGATCAGCAACTCCACCGACTGGCCCAGCAGTTCTGCGCGCCCGTACCCGAACAGCGACTCCGTCTGCGCGTTGACCAACCGGATCAGGCCCGCATCGTCCACGATCACCATCGCGTCCGGCGCCGCCTCCAACAGCCCCCGGAACCGCTCCTCGTCCGCCGCCAGCCCGTGCCCCGCGGATGCGGTACTGCAGCGACAGGACGGCGGCGTCGTCACTCCGGCCCCGCGCGCCGGCACTGTGCTGTCATCGTCGTCCATGGCGGCCCCACCCGGCTGGCATTTCTACAGGAATGGGCCATCACAGCGCACCGGCGTCTACCGCACTCTTGTATGCCCATTACTGGCCCCTCAGTGGCCGAATCTGTCCGCCCGGCTTCAACAGGCCGCTGCTTTCTGAGAATCCCGCGGTCAAGACCGGGGAAGCCGCGAGGGCCTTCAAGGGCCCCTTCGAGAACCCGAGAGTTCAACAACCCCACGGACACCGTCGCTGAGAGCATCCACGGCAGGAACGCGGCCCCGAAGCCGCCCGCGCGATCTGCTCAGCCCCGTCCGTCAAGATCGACCCGCTCGAGGACGCGGCGGGGCCGCCGCCGCGTCCTCGCCGACAAGAAATCCGACAAGACCTGTGGCAGGGTTGCGTAGTCGCGGGCCAGGCCGCGGTGGTGCATGACGGGCCGGCCGAGGGCGCGTTCGATGACCCAGTCGCGGGGCGGGGTCGGATGCAAATGCCGACGCGTCAGCTGACCGGAAGACCGACCGCCAGCGTCAGTTCAAGGACCCGGTGCGGCGACGCGAGATCCGGGAACAGCTCCCGCAGCTGCGACATCCGGTACCGGACGGTCTGGGGATGGACGAACAACGCCGCCGCCACCTCGTCCCGCCTGCCCTGGTGCAGCAGCCACTCCCGCAACGTCTCCTCCAGCCGCCGTGCGGTCGCGACAGGCAAGGTCTGCAACGGTGCGAGGGCTCGGGCGCGCAGGTCCGCGTACGCGTCCACGTCGGCGCTCAGCACCAGTTCGGGCAGGTGCTCCTCGGTGTCACGGATATCGGAGGAGAGGGAGCGCGCGCGTGCGGCTCGTGCGTACGAGGCGGACGCACGAGCCCACGGCCGGGCCGGGCCGACCACGGCGGTGCGGTCGGTCAGCTGCCGCAGGAGATGTGATCGGTCGGCGTCGGGGACGAGCAGCACACCGGTGGCGTCCGGCAGATCGTCGAGGACGAGGGTGCTCGGGTCGAGCGCGCGGTAGGCAGGCCGGGCCTGGGCGGAGGGCAGCAGGACCGCGGTCAGCGAAACCGGAGGCTGCCATGCGGCCCGTTGAGCAGAGACCAGCAGCACGTCCGGGCTCGCGCCGGCGAGGAGGTCGCGGGCCAGGTGCTCCAGGTGGCGCTCGTGTTCCCTGCCCCGGGCGGCCAGTTCGTCGGCGTGGCCAGCGGCGCTCGCGGCGGAGAGCTCGTCGATGTAGGCGAAGGTCAGCTCGGCGAACTTGGCGACCTCGGCGGCGGGCAGTCCCGCGGGTACGGCACCCGCTGCCAGGCATCGCCAGGCCACGCGAGCACCGACGCGGTAGGCGCTGAGCAGGGCGTCCATCGAACGGCCGTCCCGGACCTCGCCGCGGCCCAGCTCGTAGGCCGCGTCACCGCCGTCGCCGCCTGTGGCGTTCCCGCTCGCGAGGTCCAGGTAGTGCCCCAGGGCGGTGCGGACGGCTCGGCGGATGGTGGCGCCCATGTGGCCCGAGAGGGCGTTGGCGTAGGGAGGAACCTCGTCGATGATCGCCTGGACGACTTCATCGGCGGTGGTCTTCAGTGCGGCCCGAAGTGCTGTGACCGTCGTCTCATCCAAGGCCAGCTCGCTGGCCCTCCGGGTTACATGGCTCACGATTTTATTCCCTGCGAACAATTCCACCGACCAGATTCACGTCCTACGGTCAGGACTTTACGCCCTGAGACGCAGCAAGCTGGACCCATGACGAGTACAGCCCTCCGCGGCAGGGCGTGGAAACTGCTGGAGATGGTCACGACGCCGTTGCTGCCGTCGGACTACCTCGACCTGGTCAGCCCGCTGCGGGCGGGCGCTGACCTCCGGGGCCGCATCGAGGCCGTGCACCCCGAGACGAGCGACGCCGCGACCATCGTGATCAGGCCGGGACGGGGCTGGCGCGGCCACACGGCCGGTCAGTACGTGCGGATCGGTGTCGACGTCGACGGGGTGCGCCTGTGGCGTGCCTACTCGCTCACCTCACCGCCGAACCGCCAGGACGGCCGCGTCACGATCACCGTGAAGGCGATCCCGGACGGCAAGGTCAGCAACCACCTGGTCCGCAGGACGAAACCGGGCACGCTGATCCAGCTCGACCAGGCGACCGGTGACTTCGTGCTGCCGCAGACCAAGCCCGCCAAGGTGCTCTACCTGACGGCCGGCAGCGGCATCACACCGGTGATGGGCATGCTGCGCGACACCGAGTTCGACGACGCGGTCATGATCCACTGCGCGCCACAGCCGCACGACGTGATCTTCCGCAACGAACTGCACGACCTGGTCGCGGACAAAAAGCTGCGGCTCATCGAGGTGCACACCGACACAGACGGCATGCTCGACATCGCCCGCCTCGGCGAACTCGTGCCCGACTGGGCCGAGCGAGAGACCTGGACGTGCGGGCCCGCGGGCCTGCTCGACGCCGCCGAAGAGCACTGGAGCGAGCACGGCGTACAAGAGCGCCTGCACACCGAACGCTTCCGCCCCAGCATCGTCGTCGCCGGTGACGGCGGCGAGGTCACGTTCAGCACCACCGGCAAGAGTGTCGCCGCGGACGGCGCCACGCCGTTGCTGGACGTCGGCGAGGAGGCCGGTGTGCTGATGCCCTCCGGGTGCCGCATGGGCATCTGCTTCGGCTGCGTCACACCGCTCAAGGCGGGCGCCGTCCGCGACCTGCGCACCGGCGAGATCACCGAGGCCGAGCCGGGCGTCCTCATCCAGACCTGTGTGTCCGCCGCGGCGGGCCCCTGCGACATCGAACGGTAGGACCACCTTGACCGCCATCGACCCCACCGCCCACCTGACCGCGGAGCAGATCGAGGAGCTCGGCCGCGAGCTGGACGCGATCCGCGACGAGGTGATCGCCAGCCGTGGCGAGAAGGACGCCGCCTACATCCGCAAGGTCATCTCGGCGCAGCGCAAGCTCGAGCTGGTCAGCCGGGGCGTGCTGCTGTTCTCGTTCTTCCCGCCCGCGTGGATCATCGGCACCGCCGGCCTGTCCGTGGCGAAGATCATGGACAACATGGAGATCGGCCACAACATCCTGCACGGCCAGTGGGACTGGATGCGGGACCCGAAGATCCACTCCACCACCTGGGAGTGGGATCACGTCTCGCCGGCCGACCAGTGGAAGCACTCGCACAACGAGCTGCACCACGCGTACACCAACGTGATCGGCAAGGACAACGACCTCGGCTACGGCATCATGCGCGTCGACGAGGACCAGAAGTGGCACCCCTTCCACCTCGGCCAGCCGCTGTGGAACTTCATCAACGCCTGCTTCTTCGAGTACGGCATCGCAGCGTACGACCTGGAGCTCGGCAAGAACCTGAACAAGCGCCGCCGCAAGAACCCGGAGTTCCGCGCGCGGGCCAGGGCCGTGGGCCGCAAGATCCGCAAGCAGGTGCTCAAGGACTACGTGATCCACCCGCTGCTGTCGGGCCCGTCGTTCCTCCCCACGCTCGCCGCCACGTTCACCGCGAACCTGGTCCGCAACCTCTGGTCCCACTCGGTGATCATGTGCGGGCACTTCCCCGAGGGCGTACAGGTCTTCGAGCGCCGGTCGATCAACGGCGAGACGCGCGGCCAGTGGTACCTGCGCCAGATGATGGGGTCGGCGAACATCAGCGGCAGCAAGGCCATGCACTTCATGACCGGCAACCTCTCGCACCAGATCGAGCACCACCTCTTCCCGGACCTGCCGAGCAACCGGTACGCCGAGGTCGCGGTGAAGGTGCGCGCGCTGTTCGAGAAGTACGAGCTGGAGTACGTCACCGGCCCGCTGCCCAAGCAGGTGTTCTCCGCTTGGCGGAAGGTCGTCCGGCTCTCGCTGCCGAACAAGAAGCAGCCCAAGGTCAAGACGCCGGACCGCGAGCAGGAGCTCGTCGCGGCCTGATTCCCGGGACTGGTTCAGATCAGGTGGGCCGGGTGGTGCTGCACTCTGCGCTTGGCCTCGTCCTGACCATGCACAGTGCTGCATTCCTTGGCTGGGCACAGCAGATGTCAGACCTGGGCGAATCAAGTGCGGCGATCCGGCGCTCCGCCCTTGCGTGGGCAGAAGCGCCGGCCCTCGTGTCGCACCACTGACGTGGGGACGAGCAAGCCAACGGGCTGTGGCGCTCATCAAGTCGCGGGGCGCCGCAGCGAGAACCGCCTGACGGAATTACTTTCCGGCACCCGGAATATCCCTGGTGAGGTGGTCCTTGCGCAGTGTCGGAATAGTGGCGACATTGGCATCGCCCGGTCCTGGTGTAACGCCACGGCGGATACCCGACGCTGTAGAAGGCGGCAATGAAAGCGTCAGATGGGATACCCCGTGAGCAACATCGATCCGGCTTCCGGATACCCGGCCTACGACCAATCCCCAGCGGCTGGTCACTCCGGTGGCGGCCAGGCCGCAGCACGTAGGACAGCCCTCATCATCTGCACGATCGCCGACATCGCGGCCGCTCTTCTGGGCTTGTGGATCGTGCTGTACCTGCTTGATGCCAACCAGGCCAACGCCTTCGTCGGATTCGTGCACGGTGCGGCGGACTGGCTGTCCGGCTGGGCTCAGAATATTTTCACCATGGACACAGAAGGTCTGCGCATCGTCCTCAATTACGGGCTTCCGGCTGTCGTCTATCTCCTCATCGGTCACGGAATTGCCGGGCGGATCAACCGAGCATGACGTGTCGTAGTTGTGATGCTTTTGTGGCGCCGCACATAACGACCCTAAGGCCTGCTTTGTGGCAGGCCATCCGCCACAGCCCATCACCCGCTGAACTACTCGGACTTGCCGCACGAGCTGGGCGACCTCGCGGCGGGGCTCGGGCGGCTGCCGAGTACGTACGGCACCAGGCTGCACATCTGTACAGCCGCATCTCCCGGGTGTGACACCTGGGATCCGTGGTGTCCTGTAAGTACGGGGTCGCGAGCCGGCCCCGGGTGAGGCCCGCTTCCCTCCGTGAGCGGGTGCTCGCGTGTGGGGGCGGCAGGCACGTCCCCCGTTGCCTGCCCGCTCCCCGCGCACAGTTCCGGTCTCCCGGGGCTTTGATGACCGTCCGGTTGCGCACCTGCGGAATGCCCCTCACACGTCGGGTCCTGATCACAAGGTGCTTGTTCTGGTTTCGGAGCACACGGCGGGGCAGGGACCTCACCACCCCTCCGTATCCTCCGCGCAGGACCGCGAGCCTGACCCCACCGGGTTCCCCGCGCCGAGGAGATGGGGGTCGCCATGGCCACCCTGACGCTGGCCCGGGTGCTGCGCCGAGGAGAGGTCGCCTCCGCGGTCACCGGCGCCTCCCGCCCGGAGAGACCCCCACCAGCCCAAGAGCAGGAGGGTCGCTGAAGGTTGGTCGTTTCCTATCGGTTTCCTGGCCGCTCTCTGGCCTCCTGCTTGAGTGCCTGTTCCTAGGGTCGTTGACGTCCCCGAGACGGCCTGGATCTGCGGTGTTCCGCCGCTGACCGGCCGGTACGACGTCCCCCGACTCCCCTGGAGATCTGCGACATGAACGCTTCCAAGCGCGCCCTGGCCGCCGCTGTGTCCACCGCCGTCCTGCTGGTCGGGCTGGTCGCCTGCGGCGGCGCGGACTCCGGCGATTCAGCCTCGTCCTCCGACAGCGCGGCGGCCGGCCGGTCTGCCGGCGACGCCCAGGCAGCGGAGGGCGGCGCGCAGGCCGAGGGTGACGAGGGCGGCGACGCGGTGGAGACCCCGCTGACCGGCGCGGCCAAGCAGAAGGCGGAGGCCGCGGCGCTGGCCGCCTTCCCCGGCACGGTGGTCAAGTCCGAAAAGGACGCGGAGAACCCGGGCACCTACGCGGTCGAGATCAAGAAGGCTGACGGCAGTGAGGTGGAGGTCTACCTGGACCCGAAGACCTACAAGGTCCTCAAGACCAAGGACGAGGCCGGCGACGAGGGCTGACGTCGGCACAGCCTCAGGGCCGGGGTCGTCAGCGCCGCTGCGAAGGTGCCCGCTGCCGACGAGTTCGGCCCTCCTCGTTGAGCGGGCGCGTCCCCGAACGCGTATCAGGTGCTGTCCGGAAAACCGGGACGGGTTGGTGTGATCATGACCGTGGAGCGGTGGAGGTGTGAGCCTGACGCCATGCAGGTGCTGCTCGTTGAAGACGACGAACGGATCGCCGGCCCGCTGGCCGAGGGCCTGGGCCGCTACGGATACGCCGTGGAACGGGCGCGCACCGGCTCGGCGGCACTGGCCGCGCCCGAGCCGGAGATGGTGCTGCTCGATCTGGGCCTGCCGGACATGGACGGTATCGACGTCTGCCGGGCCCTGCGCCGGCGCTCGGACGTACCGATCATCATGATCACCGCCCGGGGTGAGGAGATAGACCGGGTCCTGGGTCTCGAACTGGGTGCGGACGACTACATGGCCAAGCCGTTCGGCGTCCGGGAACTGGTCGCCCGCATCCGCGCGGTCACCCGCCGCGCCCGCCCTCGGACACCGCCTGCCGGCGCCCCCGGCGATGCGGACGACGCGGGCCGCTCCGGTCCCCGTGTCCGGGGGCCCGCGCCCTCGGACACCCCGCAGGTTGTGGGGCCGCTGGTCATCGACCGCCGCACCCGCCAGGTCCACCTCCACGACGTTCCCATCGCCCTGGCTCCGAAGGAATTCGACCTGCTGGCCCACCTCGCTCTGGACCCGGGGGCGGTCTGCTCGCGCCGGCAGATCGTCGACCAGGTATGGGACCCGCACTTCTTCGGCCCCACCAAGACGCTGGACGTGCACGTGGCCGCCCTGCGCCGCAAGCTCGGCGATCCCGCCTGGATCGAGACCATCCGCCGGGTCGGCTTCCGCCTCCACACCCCCGATACGGCAGCGCCGCCGGGCAGCCCGTGCCCTCAGGCCCGGACATGACCAGGCGTCTGCTGTGCAGCTACCTCGGCCTCGTGCTGCTCGTCCTGCTCGGCCTGGAGATACCCTTCGGCCTCCTGTTCGCCCGGGCCGAAACGTCCCGGCTGTCCAACAGCATCGAGCGGGACGCCGGAATGCTCGCCGAACTCGCCGAGGAACGCATCGAGGAGGACAACACCGACGAACTGCCTGAGCTGGCCGCCGACTACGCGGAGCGGACCGGATCCCGGGTGCTCGTCGTGGACCGCACCGGAGCTGTCCTGACCGACTCCGCCTCCACCACCCCCGCCGGTACCGATCTGTCCGCGCAGCCGGACATCGCCACCGCCCTGCGCAACCGGACCACCGTCGGCACCGCACCCGACCCGGACAGCGGCGCCCAGACCCGCTACGTCACCGTCCCCGGCTCCTCCGGCGAGACCATCCGCGGTGCCCTGCGGCTCAGTTACCCCACCGACGTCCTGGACGGCCGGGTCCGCGACATCTGGTTCACCCTCGCCCTGACCGGCCTGGGCGTGCTGGCGGCCGCGGCGCTGATCGCCCTCGCTCTGGCCCGCTGGATCATCCGCCCCGTCCACGCCCTGGAACACGCCACCACCCAGCTCGCCGACGGCACCCTCGCCAACCCGCCCGCCACCGACCTCGGCCCGCCCGAACTGCGCCGCCTGGCCACCTCCTTCACCCATACCGCCACCCGCTTGCAGCATCTCCTCACCTCCCAGCGCGCCTTCGCCGCCGAGGCCTCCCACCAGCTGAAAACCCCCCTGACCGCGTTGCGGATCCGGCTGGAGAACTTCGAACCCCACCTCGACCCGGCCGCCCACCACAGCCTGGACGAGGCCATCGGCGAAACCGAGCGCCTCGCCCGCATGATCCAGGGTCTGCTCTCCCTGGCCCGACTCGAGGCCACCGCGACCACCCCCGAACCCACCGACCTCGACGCCGTCATCGCCGACCGGGCAGCCACCTGGGCACCCTTCGCCGCCGAACACCACGTCCACATCACCACCGCCGGCCACCCGGCCGGACTCGTCAGGGCCGTCCCGGGCGCCCTGGAACAGATCGTCGACAACCTGCTCGCCAACGCCCTGCGCGTCTCACCACCCGGCGCCACGATCACCCTGGCCACCCGCCCCGGGCCGCAAGGCGTCGAACTGCATGTCATCGACCAAGGCCCCGGCATGAGCGAGACCGAACGCCTACACGCCTTCGACCGGTTCTGGCGCGCCTCCGACACCCACCACGACGGCACCGGCCTCGGCCTGCCCATCGTCGAGCAACTCACCCGCGCCAGCGGCGGCCGCATCGCCCTGGAAGCCGCCCCGGACGGAGGCCTCGACGCCGTTGTCCTGTTGCGCCCGGCCCACTCCACCGCTCCCCACACCCGAGCACCCGCTGCCCGGCCTCAAGATCCCCTCCCGCCCGCTCCACCCAAGCCCAACGGCGCCCCGGAACACGCACACCACTGATGGGCCACGCCACGCCCCCACCGTGGTGGACAGGATCGCGGGCGGCGGCCGGCCACGCAGCACAGCTTTGACACCGACTTCGGCCTCGCTGTCAACGGACTCGACCAGATCTTCCCGCTCGGGGAGAAGAACGACGCCCTCGCGCAGTACTTCACCGGCCAGAGCTACCTGGCCGTGCGACGACGTCAGCAACGAATGGCTCGAGCCCGGCCCCGACGAGGTGTACGGCGAACTGCCCAAGAGCGCAGCACACGCATGACCGATGAGCTGCTGACGGGCAGGCGTCTCCCCTGCCCCGAGCTCGGCCGTCGTCACGCACGACACGGCACCCACCGTGGCCGGAAACCCGGGCTGAGTAGCGCTGCTCAGGTCGGGTGAGTAACAGAGCGCTGCCGCACGTCCCGCCGGGACGGCTTTGATCGACGGCATGAAGTCGAAGATCGTGGTCCCCGTGCTCGGTGGCACCCTCGTGGTGCTCTTCGCGCTGGCGGCCAAGGGGTGCGAGTCGATCGAGGGCGGGCCCGTTCGCAGCACCGAGGAGTTCCGTGACCATGTCCGGGCCACCACCCGGGCCGGCGAGGACGTCTACCGCGCGCTGTCCCCGGCGCCGGCCAAGGAGCCGTACGCCTCCCGGCAGGGCAGCTCCTCGTGCGTGGACGACTTCGGCTTCGACGAGACCGGTGTCACCCGGGACGAGCCCCTCTTCACCTGGGACCTGGACTTCGCGAGCGACAACGACTACCGCGCGGCGCTGTCCTCCCTCCGAGCCACCTGGCGCGCGGAGGGCCGTACCGTCGACAAAGTCGACAACGGCATCGCCACCACCCTCGACGACGGCATCCGGATCACGCTCCACCTCGGCTACTACGACCACAGGCCCGAACTGCGCGCCCAGGGCACCTGCATGCGCTACCGAGACACCTACGGCGACGCATACGACTACACATTCGACGACAACGGAGACGGGACGGTCGACGAGTACGAGCAGCCGAACTGAGTTCCGGCCTCGCCGCCGAGCTCAGAGGGGACCCGTGCTCCCTCTCGCCAGGCCGACGCGGCCGGTTGCAGTGATCGCCACCGCAGAAGACGCAGTTGGCGAACCGGCCGGTCACGCGCCGGAACGTGTGCAGGGTGGGCAGCCCACCGAGATCCGGACGCCCCAACCACCCGCAGTCCGGGCACGTACGCCCGTGGGCCCTCTGCGCCCGCCGTGGTCGCAGACCTCGCGCGTCAGCTCTCCCCCGCAGCGCGGGCAGGAACGCGGCAGCCCATCAGCCGCGCGACCGACATCCCCGATGTCTACGTCATCCTCAAAATCCACGGCACCAACTTCCCCGGGACGTCCGCCCGGCATGTCTCATGTGCGCCCGCATGATTCCCCAACCATCCGGTTGTCACGGTGTGCAGACCCTAGGCGGCTGTGCCAAGCCCCGTTACCGTGGGAAAGCTGACAGGGAGAGGGAAGCGATGCGCATGCCCGTCGGGGAGCGGATCTTCGTAGTGCTTG
The DNA here is from genome assembly GCF_021474405.1 of [Streptosporangium] indianense. Classification (GTDB taxonomy): domain Bacteria; phylum Actinomycetota; class Actinomycetes; order Streptomycetales; family Streptomycetaceae; genus Streptomyces; species Streptomyces indiaensis. The sequence goes on along the minus strand of NZ_JAKEIO010000004.1, from coordinate 56,974 downwards.
TCTTCGCGCCGGAGAGCGGGTTCCTGGCCAGTTGGTTCACGGCTTTGCTCTTCGAGGGCCCCATGGACCGACGCCCCACGGAGTCACTGCTCTGGACCGTGGGGCTTTCGGTTTTCGCGTTCGTTGCGTGCCTGGTCTGGTATCTGACAGGCCGTTCGGATGGGGACAGGTCCGCGCGCAGATCACGCGGGGAGGCGGAGAACTCTTGGGTCGCCGAAGAGGGGGGCGGCTCTTGCGGTGGCAGTTCTTGCGGCGGTGGGGGCGACTGAGACGTCGCTTCTCACCCGGCGATCCTCCTGGACAGTCCTGGAACGACATCCTGACGGGCAGGACATGACGCCTGGCGGAGCGTGAGGCTTCGGCCGGCCAGCACAGGCCGCAGCGCGGGAACGTACGGAAGTCCGGGCCCTCACTCTTCTGACGTCATTACGCCAGCCAAAGCACGCTTGACCTCAGCCGCGGGGAAGGGGGTTCGCTTGCTCTGTGTACGGAGGAGGTGATGGAAGTCGTCCAAGACGATCGCGTGCGGAGCGTGACGGTCGATGATCGCGGCGATGTCGGCGGGCTGGTGGCCGTCGATCCATTCGCGCAGGAAGGTCCCGTGTTCGGTGCCACCGCGCACGTCGGCCGGCAGGTGGTGCCGAAGTAGATGGTTCGGTGCGTGGGCGCGGTCGTACACCAGGTGGTCAGCGAGGAAATCGCGCTCCTCGGCCGAGAGTTCAAAATCGCGGCTCAATGCGAGCCCGAAGTCCGCGAAATACACCTGCCGGCCGTCGGTGAGCAGATTGGCGAAGTGCGCGTCGAAGTGCACCAGTCCGCGCGCGCTCATGAACTCCGTCCCCCGCAGCAGTGCATTTTCCACCCACTGATAGAGCGACCCGCTTCCCGGCTCCGCAGGGGGCGCCTCACGGTTGTCGTCGAGCCACTCGGCGAGTGTCTGTGGCACATGTTCCAGAAAGAGCACCAGGCTGAAAGAAGACCTTCCCATGGCTTCCAGCCGACGGCGCACCGCCGTCGAACCCTCCCAGTGCGCTACAGCCCCCTCGACGCCGCCGAGCCCGTCAAGGAAGCCGGCAGGGGGACTGTCAGGCAATACCCGCCAGTGATAGAGCAGCGGGAAACCCGTGTACTCGTTCTTCAGTACCCACCCTGTCGTCATGATGTGCGCGGCCAGCTCACGCCAGGCACCGAAACCCGCCGACCCCACCCCGTACTGGTAGAAGAGAGGAAGACCAAACATGTTGGCGGTCGATCGCACGTGCTCCGACTGCAACTCGACGTCCGTCAGCGGCACTCGCTTGACGAAGACGCGCATCCCCTCGACTTCCAACTCCGCCGACCTGCCCCCGATACCGGAGCCTAGACTCGGCGCGGCGGACACCACCTTCTCGAGCCGTCGGTCGCTCAACAAGGACAGCCGTGCTCCCACGGCCGCGTAAGCGGACACCCGCGCGGCGTGCCCTGACTCGGTCACCTTCATGGGCGGCTCCAGCCTGACATCAAGACTCACTTCTGTTGATCACGCCGGGGCCCGCGGCAGGGCCTGCGTGCCACCGTCCCGGTCCCCGCAAGGACCTGTGTAAGAGGCCATTTTGGCAGGGAAATGGCAACTTCGACATGAAGCGCAGCGGCGGCTACGTTCATCTGGTCTTCGGCGATCGCCGCGGTCGCACAGGAGTTGCTGCAGGCTGGGCCGCACGCGGCGGGATGAGTCGATCACGCTCCATCGGTCCTCGCTCCCGTGCGTAAGCCGTCGAACCGGGTCCACGCCGGGCGGCCCCAACCAGGGAGAGACGCATGCCCCATCTTGCTCTGTACACATTCGGCGTCCTGAAGTCGCCTCTCGCCGACCCCACACCTCTCACGCGCGAGTTCTACGTCATGGGTGAGACCGTCTACCGGAGGATGAGTCAGCACCCCGGGTACATCGCTCGCGCTGAAGCGACAGACGGTGACCCGGGCGTGCTCTTCGAGGCGGACTGGGGTGCATGGGGAGAGTTCGCCGTACCGACCTGGTACAGCAAGGGCCGCACAGTGGAAACGACCGCCTTGGCCGCGACCCTCTCGCTCTGGACCGACCTGAGCGCCGCCCTCGACGCCGTCTACACCGGTCCGCACCGTGAGGCGCTGAACAGGCGTTACGACTGGTTCGAGAGGACAGGACACCCCAATCACGTCTTCTGGTGGGTCTCGGACGGCGTGATACCCACCTGGCGGGACGGGGTTTCCAGGCTGACACACCTCCACCACCACGGTTCTGCGCCGCACGCCTTCACCTTCCGCCACTCGTTCACATCGGAGGGAACTCCGACCAGAGTCAAGGGCATCGGGCCGAAACACGACCATCTCCGATGACGGGGCGCACCAGCCGCGCTACGAACTCCTCAGTCCCCGGCGCTGCGTCTTCCACTTCGCTCGCCCAGCGTCGGCTCCAGGCGTCCAACAGGCTCACGGGGCCCGGGTGGTGGAGACTGGGGAGATGCGTCACGACCTCGGCGGACTCCTGTTCGTAGCGCTCGGCCTCGTTCTTGTCGCCGTCGGCTTCGTCTGGCGCGGGCGCGTCCTGCGTCCCCTTTCGGCGAAGCGGGCCCAAGCGGCGGCCATCCGGGACCGTTCCAGGAGCCTGCTGCGTGCCGCGGACATGGCGATCGGTGAAGCGCGCCGTCGGGCTGCCCGCGGGGAACCGGTCATCGTGAGGGTCGACGACGTGACCCGGGTGGCGAGCGGACACTACGGGCTCGATGTGGAGCGTGAAGAGGCAGCTGGCGCGCTGCGTCAACGCTATGAGGCAGCCGACTGCCGGCGGGACTGCATGACCGACGCTTTCGACTGACGGCATCCCCCGGCGCGCGCGTGCCGCACGTCGGGACGCGGGAGTCCGCAGCGACGCATACCGACGTTCCGGCAGGGCCCAGCAGACAAGTGCCCTCGCTCCTGTGAGAGGAACGAGGGCACCCTTCATGTGGTCGCCGTGCGGGCGAGACGGTGTCCGGGTTACTGCACGTCCACGAAGTCGCCGGTCGCCGAGACGGCCGGCGTGGTGGTCGTGCCTGCGAAGTTCCAGCGCCAGTAGCCGTCTTCGGACGCGAGGGCCGTGGTCGTGAGGGAGCCGGTGCTGGAGGTGTACACCGTCTTGAGCGTGGTGTAGGTCGTGGAACCGGCCTTGCGGAACTGGAGCTTGACCGGCTGGTTGGTGTAGCCCCGGTAGTCGAGCGTGTCCCAGTTGGCCCGGGTGAGCTTGCCGGTGATGGTGAGTGTTCTGCCCTTGGCTATCGGTTCGGGGCTCGCGTTGACGGTCAGCTTGGAGTGCCGCTGGAGGCGGGTGGTGGTGTAGGCCCACCGGTCGGTGTAGCTGCCGTCGTTGGCCGACACCTGGGCTTGCACCTTCCACGTGCCGGCGTCGGCGTTCGTGAGCCACCAGTCCGGTTCGAAGGTGAAGGTCTTCGAGCAGGTCGACGTCGTACTGCTGGAGGCGACGCAGTCCGCCGGTGTGGTGGTCTCGTTGGGATCGATCAAGGCGTCGGCGCTGTAGTAGGGGTCGCTGCCGTCCGGGCCGCGCCACAGGTTGAAGTCCGCGTCCCAGATGCCCGACGGGTCGGTTGCCGTCACCGACACCGTGATCGTCTTGTCGGCCGTGTCGACCACGATGCTCTTGCCGCCGTTGACGACGACGCCGTCGACCTGGATGTCGCCTACGTTGTCGTCCGCGTAGGCAGCGGGGACGATGACGCCCGCCGCTGCCGCGGTGACGGCTGTGGACAGGGCAAAGGCAGCGCGCTTGCGCATGTGTCTCCTTCACGGAGTGAGAGGTGGGAACCGCCGAGCGGGGCAGGGCGGGGTGTTTGATGCCGGTCAGGGGCCGGTGACGGACCTGATCGCGTGCGGGAAGGTCTCCTGCTGCCGGATCACCGTGAACACGGCGCTGGGGCGGGCGTCCACCTGGGGCACCCGGCCGTCCGACGTGAGCGTCTTCGATGTGCCGAACGTGCCGGAGCGACTGATCAGGCGGGCACTGCTCTTGGTGCAGCGGTACGGCGGCGTCGGCACCGTCGCGGTGACCGCCGTCCCCGCCGCCGCAGCGAGTGAAGCCCCCGGAACGAGACGGCGCTTCAACGAACGCCGATGACCTGCTGCCTGCGGTGCCACTCTGTCCCCCGGTTCACATGAACATGGCTCAGTCACAGCCGTCACACAGATCGGCTGAACTGTCCAGCGCATCCATGTGCTCAGACGTCACACCTACGTCGGCGTCACGGCCTCGTCGGCCGACCCCGGTCGGGCCCATGCCGCTTCCCGGCAGCCCGCAGATCCCCCCTGAGACGTCGAGGGGTATTCTGCCGCGATCCGGGCGAATTCCTCCGCCTCGGCCGCCGACGCGACAGGGTTGGAGGCGGCAGCCGAGGGCGGTTCAGGCGTCGGACGACCGCCCGAGGTGCGGTACCTGCGGTGACTTCGCGGCCTCCGCCTCCGCCTTGGCGTCGCTCACCGCTGCGGCGGCCTGTTTCCCGGCCTCGTCGGCGGCCGCTGCGGCGTCGAGGGCGGCCGTCGATCCCGCGGCGAACTGCGGCACCCGGGTCCCGTGCGAGGCCTCGGCTTCGGCGCCGGCTGCTTCCTCGGGATGCTCGGGACGGGGAGGGCCTGCCGTCGGCTCGTCGCCGAACGCCCGGGTGACGGTCCGGACCGCCTCGGTCAGCTCCCCCGGGATCACCCAGAACGTGTTGTTGTCGCTCCTCGCCAGGTGCGGAAGCGTCTCCAGGTACTTGTAGGCCAGGATCTTGGGGTCGGCGTTGTTGCGGTGGACGGCCTGGAAGACGAGCTCCACCGCCTTGGCCTCGCCGTCCGCCCGCAGGATCATGGCTTGCTGCGTGCCCTGCGCCTCCAGGATGTCCTTCTGCTTGGTGCCTTCCGCGGTGAGGATCTTGGCTTGCCGCTCCCCTTCGGCGTGCAGGATGGCCGCCCGCTTGTCACGCTCGGCCCGCATCTGCTTCTCCATCGCCTCCTTGATGGTGTGCGGTGGGTCGATGGCCTTGATCTCGACGCGGTTGACGCGGATACCCCACTTGCCGGTGGCGTCGTCGAGGACGGCTCGCAGCCGGGAGTTGATCTCCTCGCGCGAGGTGAGCGTCTCCTCCAGGTCCATGCTGCCGATGACGTTGCGCAGCGTGGTCACGGTGAGCTGGTCGATCGCCTGGAGGTAGTCGGCGACCTCGTACGCCGCGGCCCGCGGGTCCGTGATCTGGTAGTAGAGCACGGTGTCGATGTTCACCACGAGGTTGTCCTCGGTGATCACCGGCCGGGGGTCGGACGAATAGACCTGCTCGCGCACGTCGAGTTTGGTGTTGATGCGGTCCGCCACCGGCAGCACCAGGTTCAGCCCGGGCTGCAGCGTCCGGCGGTAGCGGCCGAACCGCTCGACGTTGTAGCGGCGCGCCTGCGGAACGATCCGCACGCTGGAGGCCACGAGGAAGACGACGACGAGGGCCACCACGAGAAGGGGGATGACAACTGGGTCCACAGTGCCTCCGTTGCTGTGTGTTCAGCCGTTCAGGGAAGGAGCTCGCGGGGGTAGACGACGGCGGTGGCCCCCTCGATCTCCATGACGTCCACCAGCGCCCCCACCGGGATCACGTGGCTCTCGTCGAGGGCGCGGGCGGACCATTCCTCGCCGGAGAGTTTGATCAGGCCGTGGGTCGCGGTGACCTCCTGCATGACCTCGGCCCGCTTGCCGATCAGTCCGTCGGCCCCGTCGCGTACGAGGGGCTGCTGTGCCATGTGCCGCAACGCGACAGGGCGGAGTACGAGGAGGCCCGTCGCGGCTGCTGCCACCAGGGCCAGGAGCTGACCGAGAAGGCCGATGCCCACACCTGCCACCACGGCGGCGACCAGTGCGGCACCGGCCAGCAGACCGAAGACGAGTGTCAGGGTGAAGAACTCCGCGGCACCCAGTGCCGCGGCAGCGAGAAGCCATGCGAACCACGGCATCGCGTCGCCCTCCTTCCGGGGGCTTCCTCGCCTACCAAGCTACCGCCCGGGCATCCCGCGCAGAACACGTCCGGCAGCAAGACCTGCGCCAGGCGCCGGTCGTCGCCTGCTCGCGACGGGTGATCATGCGTCTGTTGAGGACCGCGAGGGGCACACCCCCGTTGGTGCGGATGCCCCGGGGCGCGTAGTCGACCGCGGCGCTGCGGGTCAGGCCGATGACGCGGTGCTTGGAGACGTGTTAGGCCGCACGCTCGGGCAGTCGTACTGGTCGCGGTTCTGCGGGCGACCGCCGGACGTGACCCGCTGGAGAAGAAGGTGACCGAACTCGTCGGGAGCTCTCCGCGCGCAGTACCGATTTCAGCACCCGCTGGGCGAAGCACAACGTGCACCGCCACTCACGCGGGCAGAAGGTCGTCAACCACCGGGTCGCCGCGCCGTCGTAGGTGCGCCGCGACGCCCGGCCCGCGGACCGTGGCTCGGCTGTGATCCGCCCTATGGATTGCCACCCGACACCCGCTGAGCGAATGGTGAGGAGTCCTTCGCCTCCGGCACGGCCCGGCAGTTCGACGGGGGCGACGCCCTTCGCGAAGACGGCACAGCAGCCGAACGGATAGAGCTGGCGGATGTCGGTTACAGCTTGCTTCCTACGACCGGCCGCGCCCCGTCTGACGTTCCCGGCCTTCATCGCGGGCCTGCTGGAAGGCGTCGGCGATGGTCTCCGCGGCACCGGACAGGGCGCCCTTGGTCTTGCCGCGGGCGCCGGATTCGGTGACCTTCCCCGTGAGCTCCGTGAGCCCGGCCGGCTTGCGTGGCCCCGCCTCCAGATCGAGACGGTTGCACGCCTCGGCGAAGCGCAGGTAGGTGTCCACACTGGCTACCACGATCCGTATGTCGATCTTGAGGATCTCGATACCGACGAGGGAGACGCGCACAAACGCGTCAATCACCAGCCCACGGTCGAGGATGAGCTCAAGAACGTCGTAGAGGCCGCTGGAACCGCCTCCACCACCCTGTTGTGTCGCGACGGTCATCGCGTTCACCCTTCGCGTCGTCTCCGCGCCCGATGCTGTCGGCGCTGCCCCGCTGAGAGACAGGCTTGGCATGCGGATGACCCCTATTCGTCACGTCAAACACTCGTGCGAAGAGCGAGCTCTGGACAGGGTGGTCGCGCAGTGGGGGGCGATGAGTTCCGAGTCGGTCCGGAATGCGCCGGGCGCCAGTGCAGGGTGCACGAGATCGACTGCGTGACCGTTCAGCGCACGTCCGACCACGCCCTGTCCCCCGCTCGCCTCCGCTCCTCCTGGGTGATCTTCCCTGCGGAGCCCCCTGTGTTGTGCGCGGCCCTCCGCCTATCGGTTGACGGACCGCATGCCTGCCTCGTCGTACCGCTCACCGGCCGCCTCGGGCAGCTCCGCGTCGATGCGGGCCAGGTCGTCCTTCGTCAGGTCGATGTCGACGGCGGCGGCGTTCTGCGTCAGATAGGTGCGGCGCTTGGTGCCCGGGATCGGCACCAGGTCCTCGCCCTGGGCCAGCACCCAAGCGATGGCCAGCTGAGCCGGCGTGACGTCCTTCTCGGCGGCGATCTCCTTCACTTTTGCCGCCAGCCGCAGGTTCGCCTCCAGGTTGGCGTCCTGGAAGCGCGGGTTCTGGCGGCGCCAGTCGTTGGCGTCGAGGTCGTCCGGCGAGATGAACCGTCCGGCGAGGAAGCCGCGGCCAAGGGGTGAGTACGGTACGAAGCCGATGCCCAGCTCCCTGCAGGCGGGCAGCACCTCGGCCTCCACGTCCCGCGACCACAGCGAGTACTCGCTCTGCACGGCCGTGACCGGGTGCACGGCGTGCGCACGCCGGATGGTCTGGGCGCTCGCCTCGCTCAGCCCGATGTAGCGCACCTTGCCCTCGGCAACCAGTTCGCCGAGCGCACCGACCGTTTCCTCGATCGGCACGTTCGGGTCGACCCGGTGCTGGTAGTACAGGTCGATGTGGTCGGTTCCCAGACGCTTGAGGGAGCCGTGGACGGAGCTGCGGACGTGGTCGGGCGAGCCGTCCTGCGGGCCGACCGTGCTGATGTCGCCCGGTACGGCGTCGTCCATCCGGTAGTTGAACTTCGTCGCGATGACATAGTCGTCGCGGCGCCCCCGGATCGCCTCGCCGACGAGGGACTCGTTGGTGAGCGGGCCGTACACCTGCGCGGTGTCGAGGAAGTTCACCCCGAGGTCCAGGGCGTGCCGGATCGTCGCGACGCCCTCCTCCTCGTCGGCGGTTCCGTAGAAGGCGGACATGCCCATGCACCCCAGGCCGATGGCCGATACCTGCAATTCCCGCAGACTGCGCTTTTCCATGTCGTGTCCTGGCCTTCCCTGCACGCTTGATCGTCCTTCGGGGGGCACGAAGTCTCCCGTCCATCCAGACACAGATGCCACCACCCGGCCTCCCAGGAGGAGCGGGCGCTGAGACGGCTTCGTGCGCCGTTGTGTCTTCGACGCTATGACTTCGAGCGCACTCCATGGCAAGTGGGATGAGCGGAAGGCTTGGCTCCCGGTCGGGCACCCCGTTCGTGTGACGCCCCAGAGCCTGGAGGAGACGAGCCTGGAACCATTCGGCCTCGCGTGGGGCCCTGGTGGGAACAAACCGCCCGGTGGCCTGCATCTCCAGTGCGGTGTCGGGGCGAAACAGAGGGAGAACAAGGACCACAGAGGAGAGAGCGTGACCGACACGAGCACGGGCCGGGGCGTGGTGCTGCCGAGCAGCGTGATGTCGACTGCACCGGCTGGTGATCACCGATGACGAGATGGACTCCCCGGCCGGATGGCGGGCGGCCCACGGGGAAGCCCTGCTCCCACACCTGGACGGCGGACCCACCCCCGCTGAGTGAGACGTGCGCGTCCTGCGCTGCGCGCGGTCGCGCACCGGCCGACCTGCTGCTGTGCCTGACTTGCGGGCACGTGGGCTGCAGCGACAACTCCCCCGGCGCTCACGCCACGGTCCACTTCGACTCCAGCGCACACCCGGTGGCACGCGCTCTGGCACGCGACCGGGACTGGGCCTGGTGCTACGTGGACGAGGTGTATCTGGACCCGCTGGAAGAGCCCATGCAGCGTTTCGCCCCGCGGACGCCCGAGTCGGTGTGGGACTACCCACGGCCGCCTGCCATGCGGGAGGACGAGCGTGACGTGCGGGTGGAGTGCGCCGGTCAGGTGGTGGCCGAGACCCGCAGGTCGGTCCGGGTACTGGAGACCAGCCATCCCCCCGTGTTCTACATCCCTCCGCAGGATGTCCGTACTGAGCTTCTGTTCCCGGCGGTCGCGGGCCGGACCTGGTGCGAATGGAAGGGCGCGGCCCGGTACTGGGACGTCATCGTGGGAGACGACGTACGCGCTCGTGCCGCGTGGTGCTATCCCCGTCCCGAGCCCGGCTACGCGTCCCTCGCCGGGTTCTTCGCCTTCTATCCGAGCCGCGTGGACCGCTGCACGGTCGACGGAGAGGAGGTCACAGCACAGGAGGGGGATTTCTACGGCGGCTGGATCACCTCGGAGGTGCGGGGACCGTTCAAGGGCGCCCCGGGTACCCAACTGTGGTGAGGCGGCGGGGTGGGAGGCACCGCGCTCACCCTCGCCTCGTCTGCATCGCGGCGGCCCTGATCTGCCATGGGGGTGTGTGCTCAGTTCGGCACGCGCCGCATACACGACGTGCCGGCGATCACCCGGAGAGTGCGCGGGCTCCCGGGCTGCTGCCCTTGAAGCGCTGGCCCATGGCGATCTCGTCGGCCACTACCGACCAGACGCTCTCCTCGTCCTGGAAGGGGACGGGATCGATGCTGCTGGTCTCCTCACGGATGCGATCGACCTCGCGGTCCAGGCGCTCGAAGTCGGTCTCCTCGTCGCCGCTGAAGGCGAACTCCTCGAGCAGGCGCTGGAACCGGAAGGTGACCTGAATCAGTGACGAGACGTCCGTGTGGAGTTCCTGCACGGTCTCCTCGTCGGGGTCGAAGGCGTGGACTTCGCCCGACATGGGATCGAAGGCGAGGTGGGCGTTGAGCAGCCGGCCGATGACGGGCCAGGCGCCGGCGCCCTCCGCAGCGTCCTCGAAGTCCTCGTTGTGGACGACGTGTTGCACGAGGGCCAGCATGCCGTCGTCCTCGTCAGGCCGGCACAGCAAGAGCGTACCGGTGGGGGCGCCAACGGTCTGCAGGAGGCGGGCCCCCTCGGTGCTCGCAGCCTCACGCGGGAAGGCGCCGGCGGGCAAGGTCGCGACCCGGTCCTCGCCGAAGACGCCGACGAGTTCGCCGTGGGTGACATCGAAAAGCACAGCTGGCACTCCGAACTCCACGGCGCCACAGGCACCGTGGACTCTCCATGGACTGAACGGGCACAGCGAAGTCGCCGAGTGGTCGACCCCCTCTGCGGGCCGTGGGAGCCGTTCAACCCCCGTCGGCCCGGCGATCATTCCCGATCCGGCGCCGGAAGCAGGTGGCTTGTCCCAAGCGCTCCGTATTCCAACGATCACTGGTCAGCGGCCTTGGCCCGCCGATTCACCGTCGCTTGCGCACGATCGCGGCGACCGCACCGGAGACGAGCAGCCCGACCAGGCCGGACAGGATCCTCCTGCCCCATGGGCCGGACACGCCGAGTCCCAGCCCGTCGCGGAGCCGGTCGTACAGGCTCAGCGGCACGCCCAGGACCGCGTTGCCCGGCGGGCGCCGAGGCACGCCCGGGTGAGGATGGGTCGGCGCGCTCCTGCGCACCGTCTCCCACGCGGCACCGAGCCGCCGCAGCCGGGCGGCGTCCAAGGCCTCCTGCAGCCGGGGCAGGACGAGGTCCTCCTCGTCCCGGATGTCCTGCCTGATCAGGGCGAAGACCTGCGTCACCTTCTCCTCGCGCTCCGCCGTGCCGGGCTCCAGACGCTCGATGTCGGTGACGAGGTCGTTGATCTCCTGGTGCTCCTCTTCAACGCGGGAGGTCAGTTCCTCCCCGTCCGCGACCGCACGCCGCACGGCCGGCCACAGCACGGTCTCCTCGGCGAACGCGTGGCTGAACACGAGCTGGACGACTTGCTTCAGTACCCGCTCCCGTTCCGTGCCGTCCTCCAGCGCCCGGTACCGGTCCATCAGACGGTCCATCTCCGCGTGATCACGGCGCTGGCGGGCCAGGACGCTGCCCGGGCCTCCCATCTGGTCGACGCTCTGTGTCTCGATGGTCGTGGCCATGTCCTGCTCCTTCCCGCGCCGCCGGCAGCGCGCCGGCGTCCGCCGCGGCACGCGCCGGTGCCGCCAGGCGCGGGTACCCGTTTTCCCGCGGCAGTCCTCCCCCCGCCCGGTGGGCCGAACCCGCGGGCCGACCGAGCGACCGCGCCGAGCCCGGACCGGCCGAGGCCCGTCGGCAACTCCATCGGGCTCATCGTCGGCAACGACGTGCAGCGGTTGGCCGGCGGGTGGACAGGGTGATCGAGCACGTAGTCGACAAGCTGTGCCGGGCCCGTTCTGCGTGAGCGTCTGGGGTGCCTCGACCTCACGGCCGGACCGCCTCGCGGTGGCGGGCCCTGGCGCGGCGGTCACTGTCCCCGGCGCGGAGGTCCCACGTCGGTGTGGCGGCCTGGGCGCATTGCGGCGTGTCGTTGCCCGGGGCCGGGACCCGAGCGTGCGGCCAGCGCGTCGGCGACTACACCGGCGGTGAAGGCGTACACCGTCTTGTGGAGCAGGTCGACGACGAGTTCGCGGCGGGGCCAGGTCTGGGGCGGTGCGCCGACGCCGGTGGCGTTCTCCAGGATCTGATCGCTGGTGACCCGGACGACGCCGAACTTCGCCGAGGACCACGGGCCACGAAGGCCGGCGTGCGCCATCACCGAGCGGAGCACGCCCAGCGCGGCGCCCTGTCCGAGGTGCATGGCCCAGTTGACGGGAACGGGCTGGCGGCCGGGCCGCTCGGCCATGCCGGTCAGTCGTTCCAGGGTCCGGGCGGGTACGTGGGAGTCGGGCCGGCCAGTGGCCCGTTGCTCCACCTTCTCGGTCAGCGTCATCGCCAGCACCCCGGCCGTGCCGGCCGCCAGTCCCTGCCACAGCGCGGGCTTCATCATGCGTCGGCGAGTACCCATGGCTGCGCGTTCCACTTACCCCGCCCTGCCCGCGGACAGTCGGGTGCCACTCACCCTAGGGCTCCGATGGCTCCATGGCTCCTGGCTCCGAGATCAGGGATGAAGGTTTATCGGGCGGGCGTGGGTACCCGACCCAGTCGGCACACCCTTTGTCACCTGGAGGTGACAAGTATGAGCACTTCCCCCCGGTCGTCCATGGAGACGCACCCCGACATCGTCGAGATGCGGACCCGCCACGAGATGGCCGAACGTACTGCGACCACGCCTCGCGCGCAGGCCGTCGAAACCTTGGCCTTCGTCACCGGCATCTACCTGGCGGCGTCGCCGTGGATCGTGGGGTTCGACAACCTCACCAGGCTGGCCGTCACCAACGTGATCGTCGGCATCGCCTACGCGCTGCTGATGAGCGGCGGCTTCGGGCGGGCCTATGAACGGACCCATAGCATGGCGTGGGCGGCCTGCGCCCTCAGCGTGTGGACCATCATCGCCCCCTGGGTGATCGCAGGTGACGTCAGCACCACGAGGAGCGTCGTCAACAACGTCATCACGGGTGTCATCGCCTTGCTGCTGGCCCTGGCAGCCAGCGCCGCCGCCCGCTCCGAACGCTCGCCCCGGTCAACCACGGGTGATCGCACGATATCCGGCCCCGGAGCAATGACCTGAGAGGACCCGACAGCAGCGGACCTGTTGACCGGCGCGCTTCAGGCGTCGGCCAACAGGTCGCTGTCCTGTACGGCCGGCAGGGACAGCGTCTTGTAGCCGACCTGCTCGAACAGCACAACGAGACGGTCTTCCTCCACCCGCATCACCGTGCCTTCGCCCCATTCGGCGTGCCGGACCCTGTCGTTGGGCTCGTACGGCGCACCCTCCCCGGGCGCGGCGGTTTCCCGGTGCCCGGCCGCGGTGCCCCGGTCAGGGGCACGGTCGCATACGTCGCAGTGCTCGCAGGGTCCGTCGAGCTGCTCGCCGAAGTACCCCAGGAGGTACTGACGGCGGCAGGACGGCGTCTCCGCGTAGCCCCGCATCATCTCGATACGCGACCGGTCCGTGCGGCGACGCCGCTCGAAGACCTCCTCGGCCCGTTCGGTGGCCTCGTCCGCCGTGTGGCCGGAAACGGCCCGGACGGCGCGGCGCCTGCCCTCCACGGTCACCGCTCCTGCCTCTTCCAGCAGTCCCAGGAGATCGGTGGTCTTGCGGCGTGAGAGTCCGGAGAGCTGCGCCACGCGGCTGCGGCTTTGCGGGACCCCCTGACCAGCCAGGACGGTCATGATCCGACGCAGTCCGGTGCTGTCCAGGGCCCGAGCCGTGAGGAACTTCTGGAGTCCCAGGTCCTCTGGGCGGTAGAACAGCACCGCGCGGGCCGGCTCCCCGTCCCGGCCGGACCGCCCGATCTCCTGGTAGTAGGAGTCCAGCGAGTCCGGGACCGAGGCGTGGGCCACGAAACGTATGTCGGGTTTGTCGATGCCCATCCCGAATGCGGAGGTGGCCACCACCACCGCGGGTGCGCCGGCCATGAAGCCGTCGTGGATCCGGCTCCGGTCCGCAGCCTTCATCCCCGCGTGGTACGCCTCGGCGTCCACGCCGTCCTGCCGCAGTCGCATCGCATAGGCGTCGGCGTCCTTGCGGGTGGCCGTGTAGAGGATGCCCGGGGAGCCCGCTGCGGCCGTCCACCGTGCGACGGCCTCGCGTTTGGCCGCGTCATCGGTGAAGGTGCGTACGACAAGCCCGATGTTGGGCCGGTCGGTCCCAGCTGCCACCACGTGGGCGTCGCGCATGCGCAGGTGCTCGACGATGTCGTCCCGAACCGGGGTGGCGGCGGTCGCCGTCAGGGCGAGCACCTGCGGGCGGCCCAGGCGTTCGGCCACCTCGCCCAGGTTCAGGTAGTCCGGGCGGAAGTCGTGGCCCCACATGGAGACGCAGTGGGCCTCGTCGACGACGAACAACGAGGGCTCCAGCTCACGCAACCGCGTCACCACGTCGTCCTTGGAGAGCTGCTCCGGTGAGAGGAACAGGTACTCGGCGTCGCCTTCCCGGACGGCCCGCCAGCCCCGGTCGGTGGCCGACTCGGACTGTGCGGAGTTCACCGCCACGGCATCCGGCCCTGCGCTCTCGCGCAGTCCCGTGACCTGGTCCCGCTGCAGGGCTATCAGTGGTGACACCACGACGGCAGGTCCGCCGAGCACGACGGTCGGTACCTGATAGATCGCCGACTTGCCGGAGCCGGTGGGCATGACGGCCAGGACGTCACGGCCTTCCAGCAGCGCCCCCATCGCCTCCGTCTGCTCGGGACTCAGCTCGCTGAAGCCGAAGCTTTCCCTGGCGACACGACGCAGCTCTGCGATCCGGTCGGGCCTGCCTGCTGCAGGCTCTGCGGGTCTCTGCGCGTGGCGGGTCATGGCGTGCCCGGCCGGTCCGTCCCCCGCTCTTGTGACGGGCGACGGTCATGGGCGGCGGTGGCTGCTCTCACTTCCACGGACACGACGCCTCCCTCCAGGCCCCGAGACCCTCTCGCGAGCCAGGCCCGTGTACCCCCGAGGGCTGCCGGGATGCGAACTCCCGCGGCCGTTCGGCCCAGTGCGGTCGCGGCCGCCCATCGCCTGGGGCAGCCTGGACCGGAACTCGGCGGAGCCGCACAGGGCCGGACCGACGCGCTCAGGCACGAACCCCAGGAGGACCCCTTGACCGGCGCCATGCCCCACCTGGACGAGACCGGCGAGAACGACGACGTCGTGACACTGCTGATGCAGCAGCACCATCACATCCGTGACCTCTTCGCCGAAGTCGAGAACGCCACTGCCGACGACCGGGCGGAGGCGTTCCGCAGACTCGTGCGCCTGCTTGCGGTCCACGAGACCGCTGAGGAAGAGGTGATCCACCCCGCGGCCCGCCGCCTCTTCGGCGACGGTGAGCAGGTGGTCGGGGATCGCCTGCAGGAGGAAAGGGCCGCGAAGGAGAAGCTGAGCCGACTGGACGACATGAGTCCCGACGATGCCGGATTCATGCCGGCCGTACGGGAGCTTCGCGCGGACGTGCTGCAGCATGCGGCGGCCGAGGAACAGTACGAGTTTCCCCGCATTCGCGAGAACGCCGACACGCAGCAGCTTGCCAGGATGGCCACGGCTGTCCGGGCTGCCGAGGCCATGGCCCCCACCCGTCCGCATCCGGGTGTCGAGACCGCGGCCGAGAACATCGCCGTCGGACCGATGGCAGCCCTGGTCGACCGGACCCGGGACGCCGTCCGCAAGGTGATGGGCAAGGACAGCAGCTGATCCACGTACCGGTCGGCCCGCCTCGGGCGAGAGTGCCATCACGCTCCCATCCCCTCGTCCGTAGGCTCCGACCCGCGGAGTACCGTCAGGGTGTCGCGCACAGGGCGAGGCGGACAGCGTGACCGTGCTGACCGAGATACCCTTCGCCTACCGTGGTACGAGCGCCCGGCGCGAGGGTGGAGCATCGGCTCGTCGCCCCGTCCTCGTAGACGACCGTGACGCTCAACGTGTCGACGCAGTTGTTGGCGGCTTCGGTGTACCGCCAGCTTTCGTACATGACGACGCAGGGAGGGGCCGGCTCGTGCGACGAGGGCGCAGCGGAGACGGGGCCGGATGGCACGAGTGCGAAGCTCAACAGTGCGACGGGCCCCGCAGTAAGCGCGGACCTTTTCATCCCTCTCAGCATGATTCTGCCCCCCAATTGCCAGCGGTTGTATTCAAGTAGTTGCACTCTGCTCGTACGTGAAGCGCTAGGCGACTTCAAGAAGCGAAGCTTTCAGCGCCCCGCAGCGCGGAGCAAGGCACGGCAGTAACTTTCAGACGCGCACGGACTTGCCGAGTCATGGCGCCGAACGCCGTGTCAGCCCCCTCCGGGCGCTCCCCGCAGACAAACCGGGCTTCAACTATTGCAAGGTGCTTCGTGTTCAGCCTGCACGTGGCCAGGCACACAGTCGGAGTTCCAGCTGTGCACCAGGGGACAGCTGCAAGGGTTACCGCGCAGCTCCTGCTTGCTTTTGGCCAGAACAGGAGGCGGTGGTTGTGGTG
Source organism: [Streptosporangium] indianense (assembly GCF_021474405.1). GTDB lineage: Bacteria > Actinomycetota > Actinomycetes > Streptomycetales > Streptomycetaceae > Streptomyces > Streptomyces indiaensis. The sequence continues at coordinate 40,871 of NZ_JAKEIO010000004.1, read as the reverse complement.
TTCAGCAGACCGCTGAGGGCACCCGGCCCACCTATGGAAGGAGTCCGACATGGCGGACGACGACTTCTACACACGTGACCGTCCGGACAACCCGGCGCTCCAAGAGGACCGGCCCCGGGGTGGAGGCCCCGAGGACGTGTCGGATCGGAGCGGGGGCCGGAGGGGAAAGCCCGTGTGGCTCATCATCGGGCTCGTTGTTCTCGCAGTGATCGTCTTGGCGATGTTCATGCCTTGAGCGACGGCAGCGCAAGGCAGACGGAAGACCCAGAGGCGCGAAGGTGCGATCTGTTTCGCTTCGGCCCGGGAGGTGGCGTGAAGAAGCGTGGGCAGATCGCCGTCATGGGCCCTCTGAAGTCCGAGCCGTGATGCCCCGTCAGCGCGCGAGACCGTCCAAGTCGGTTGCGCATTCGGCGGGCTGCCGATCGTCCGTGACGACGGCTGCCAAGTCCGTGCCCGCCCTGAGCAGCGCCACCGTCCGCATGGCGATCTGATCGAGGCGTTGCTGCAGTATGCGTTGCGTCGCACCCAGGCCGTCGAACCGGCCCAAGGAGTCCAAGATGGCGCGCACTTGGGGGATGCCGTAGCCGCTGCTGCGGAGGGCGGCGACGATCCGGGCCGCTCTGATCGCCGAAGTGCCGTAGCGACGTGCCCTCAGAGACGTCACTCGCTGGGGTACGACAAGCCCCTCCTGTTCCCAGAAACGCAGGGTCGAGGGGCGAACGTCGAGCGCTGCGGCCAGTTGCGTGATCGTCATCGCATCGCTCTCCTGCTCGGTCTCGGGTGTGTTCGTCTCACCCTGGATCACCCGCAACGCTTGTTGAGCGCGCAAGGCCTCCTCCCGTTCCCGCGCAAGCCGAACATGCACCGCGCTGATCGTCCAGGCTGCCGTGGCGATCGTCTCCGTCCGCAGTTCCGCGAGCATCTGCCGCGCTGCTACCGGCCCCACAGCGCCGGCAAGTCCGCGGTAAGCGCGAAGAGCGTGCACGTGAGCCCGCGTGTATGAGCGGTATCCGTTGCCGGATCGTGCCGCCGGTGGAATGACTCCCAGCCGCTCCAGGTCACGGACTTGCTGCACCGAGTACCCCGACGCTCTGGCGATATCGACTGTTCTCAGCGGTGCCCGTAGAGAACCGCTCGTGGTCCCGTCCACCGGCCAACCCCACATAAGCACTTGAAGGTCATGCTTGAACCATGAGTATGGAACAGATCATCGCGAGCGTGCGAGACCTCGACGGCGCGTTCGTGCTCGTCCCGGGGCCGGGAGGCGACTTCCCCGAACTCGCCTGGGGTGACGCGTTCTTCTACTACGCCCCCGACGGCCGGATGCCCGAGAACACTCAGCCCTACGGCACGATCATCACCAAGAACCATCCGGACGACACCGCCTGCGAGCTCGACCCTCCAGGCCGCTGGCGCGTGAACATTCACGTCGGCCGTGTGACGTTCCAAGAGCTCATCGGAGAGGACCCACGCGCCATCAGCCGCCCTCGTGACTACACAGCCACCGACACCGTGATGCCGCACCCCGTGTATGGCGCACTCGGCTGGATCTGTGTCGTCAACCCCGCTGAAGGGACGACCGACACGGTCGTGCGGCTACTGCACAGCGCACACGAGACCGCTCGTGCACGATTCGCACGACGACACCCAAGACAACGACACCCAAGACAACAAGGACCGGCCTGATGCAGCACGCACACCACAGGCGTCACACACCGTGGGGTCCACTCGTGCGCCCGTCTGCCTGACGGCTTCGCCTCACGGCCGGCCACCGGTGCGACACGAGGCCGTCAGTGCTGACCCGGCGGCACCGGGTCCTCGTAGCCACGGTGCCGGGCCGCGCCGGGGCGGCAGCGCAGCAGGCGTGTCACGATCATCCGGCCGCCGCGGAGGGCGCCGTGGTGGTGGAGTGCCTGTACGGCGTACGTGGAGCAGCTCGGGGTGTACGGGCAGCACGGCGGCCGGGTGGGGCTGACAGCGACGCGGTAGTGCCGTACGGACCGGTACATCGCGGCGGCCAGCCGGCCGCGCGGCGGGGGCGCGGCCGGGTCTGCGCCGTGACCGGCACCGAGCGAGGGGCGCAGCAGCGTCAGCCAGAGGGCCGCCGCCTGTGACCACGCGCCGCCGCAGCAACAGGGGTGCGTCAGCGTGTCGAGGGTGCCCGCGCAGCAGCCCTCCTCCTCGCCGTCCTCGTTCCTCTTCCTGCCGCGCCGGCCGTTCCGCGCCACTGCCCACCCCCGCTTCTTCGCCATGCGGAACGATCATACGAAGGAGCTGGACGAAGACGCGCGGGGCCTTCAGCCGATGTCGAAGGCATTCGGCAGTCCGAGGAGGTAGCGGGTGCGGTCGTGGCGTCTGAGAGGCTCCAGTTCGGGGGCTCGGTACAGGGGGGTCACGGTGCAGCGTCGTGCGGTGGATCCGCATCGGTCCAGCAGGACGTTGACGGCCTGCCGGGCCGAGGTGTTGGCGCCCTCCATGGTGGCGAGGTCGATGGGTACGGCCACGTAGTCGCCGGCCAGGAAGAGGTTGGGGATCTTCGTGGCCGATCGTGGACGGTGGTGGAAGGTGCCCACCGGGTGGATGAGCAGTTGTTCGTCGTTGACGGGGTCCGGCGTGCCGAGGCCGTCGACAGCGGGGTCGAGGAACCAGGAGTGCAGCACGGAGTCCTTGAGGACCGTCCGGCCGCTGTCGTTGAGCGACGCCTTCAGCTGTGCCCACACCTCGCGTGCGACTTCGGTGCGGGTGCACTGCTTGGCGGTCTTGCCGTACAGGATGCCGGGGCGGTCCCACTCGGAGACGTCCACGGACAGGCAGTCCGCGACCGTACCGTCGCCGTAGTCGGCCGGGAAGTCGCGGCCGGGCCAGTGCTGGGCCTGGGCGATCGCGGTCAGCGACCACGGGGAGTCGATGAGGTCGAGGTGGCCGTGCAGGATCGGTGTGCGTTCGGTCAGGTAGAACTGAATGCCCGTCATCCAGTCCGTCTCCAGGCGGTCGCACTCGGCAAGCTGGGGGTCGGCTGCACGGACGGCGGAGTTCCATGTGCGGCGCGCATGCTCGACGGGCATCGCCGAGATGTAGTGGTCGGCGGTGACCGTCCGACGCACACCTGAGCCGTCCTCCACGACGGCTCCGGCGATCGCACCCGCGTCCAGGGTCAGGTCCCGTACCGTCCAGCCGACGCGGAACTCGACCCCGAGTGACGTCAGGTAGGTCACCCAGGGGTCGATCCATGCCTCGTTGGTGGGTGCGTTGAGGATCCGGTCCAATGGTCCGTCCGCGCCCCGCCCGAGGGCGTTGAAGGCGAAGGCCTCCAGCAGGGTGCCGACCGTACGCGTGCTGGCCTCCTCCGCCTTGGTGGCCACGATGTTGCGGGTGATGCCGACTGCGAGGACCCGCTGGTAGTCGTAGGACATCCGTCCGGCCCGCACGAAGTCCCACCAGGGTGTCCGCTCCCACACCGTGTCGCGGCGCTGGTCGCAGCTGGTGAGGAAGACCAGCATGCGGTTGGCGAAGTAGAGGGCCTCGTGCAGGGGGAGGTTGAACGCCGTGTCCAGCACGGCGGTGAAGGCACGGCGGATTTCGTCGGGGGTGAGTTCGGCCGGGGTGTGGTCGGGCCACGGCAGCGGAATCCGGATGTCCTCACGGCCGCCCGACCGGGCGAACAGCATCTCCTTCGGGGCGAGGAGGTTGTCGTGGACGCCGCCCGGGTTGCCGGGGAACGGGATCCGCCGCATCGTGTCGGGCAGGTTGTGGTAGATGCCGGGGATGAAGCGGAAGCCGTGCTCGCCCGGCAGGGGGCGCCGGCCGCCCGCGGCACTGTCCGGTACGTCCATGCTGCGGGCCTTGCCGCCGAGTGCCTTGCGTTCGTAGACCGTGACCCGGAAGCCGCGCTCGGCGAGTTCGTGGGCGGCGGTGAGCCCGGCGACGCCGCCGCCCAGGACCGCCACTGTCTGCGGTGCGGAGGCGTCCTCGGCCGAAGCCCCGTCCGGGGTTCCGAGGGCCAACCCGCCCCCGGCGGCCGCGGCAGTGCTCAGGAACCCTCTGCGCGTGGTGCCACTCATCGCCACCCCTTACCGTTGGTAACACCGGCCGCACGAGGATAGGGGCGAGGCAACCATCCCGGAAGGCGGCCGACGCAACTTGGCTTGATGGCGCAGGACTTGGGCGGTCACGGCGCACACCTGCCCCAGGGGCGAGGAGGATGCGTCTGCGTGGCCCTCCGGCTCACCGACCGGTCCACGGTGCACCGCTGCGGCCGGCGTCGACCGGCCCCCGGCGGCCACTGACGGCACGCAGGGCGTGAACGCCCGAAGCGGCATCCCCGGCAGCGGAACTAGGGCAGCGCCTGTTCGGCCCAGATCACCTTGCCCTGCGGGGTGTACCGGGTGCCCCAGCGCTCAGCCATCTGCGAGACCAGGAACAGGCCCCGGCCGCCCTCGTCGGTCGTCGCGGCGTAGCGCAGGTGGGGTGAGGTGCTGCTGCCGTCGGCCACCTCGCAGATCAGCGTGCGGTCGCGGATCAGCCGCACGTGGATCGGCCCACTGCCGTAGCGGATGGCGTTGGTGATGAGCTCGCTCAGGATGAGCTCCATGGTGAAGCCGATCTCCGACAGGCCCCATACTTCGAGCTTTCGGGACACGGCGTCGCGCATGCCCGATACGGCGGCGGGGTCCTGTGGTACCTCCCAGTCGGCGATCCGGTCGCGCGGCAGTTGCCGCGTGCGGGCGACGAGCAGGGCGACGTCGTCCTTGGGGCGGCCGGGAAGCACGCTGTCCAGGACGTCCTGGCAGGTCTGCTCGGGAGACCGGCCGGGGTTGCCGGCGAGCGCCTCGCGCAGCAGCTCCATCCCCACGTCCAGGTCGCGCCTGCGGTCCTCGATGAGGCCGTCGGTGTACAGGACGAGCTGGGTGCCCTCAGGGAGGCACAGTTCCGCGGTCTGGAACGGCATGCCGCCGAGGCCCAGCGGAGGACCGGCGGGCACGTCCGGGAAGGTGACGGTCCCGTCGGGCCGGACCAGCGCGGGCGCCAGGTGCCCCGCCCGCGCCATGACGTAGCGGCGCGTCACGGGGTCGTAGATCCCGTACAGGCAGGTGGCGCCCACGACGCCCGCCGCGCTCTCCGCCGTCTCGCTCTGGTCGATGCTTCCGACCAGGTCGTCCAGATGGCTCAGCAGCTCGTCGGGGGGCAGGTCGAGGGAGGAGAAGTTGTGCACCGCCGTACGCAGGCGTCCCATCGTGGCGGCAGCGTGGAGGCCGTGGCCGACCACGTCGCCGACGGCCAGGGCCACCCGGCTGCCCGGCATGGGGATCACGTCGAACCAGTCCCCACCGACGCCCGACTGGGCGGGGAGGTAGCGGTAGGCGATGTCGAGGGCGCTCTGCTCGGGCATGGCCTGCGGCAGCAGGCTGCGCTGGAGGGTGACCGCGAGGGCGTGCTCGCGGGTGTAGCGGCGGGCGTTGTCGATGCTGATCGCGGCGCGGGCCACCAGTTCCTCCGCCACCGACACGTCCTCCTCGTTGAAGCACTCGTGCTGCTCCGTGCGCCAGAAGGTGGCCATGCCCAGCACGACGCCACGGGCCTGGATCGGCGCGGAGATGAGGGAGCGGATGCCGTAGTCGATGACCGCCTTGGCCCGCTCCGGGTCCTGCATGCGCCAGCCGGTGGCAGCCGGCAGGTCGCTCACCAGCTGGGCGCGGCCGCTGCCGTAGCCGCGCGCCTGCGGCGTGGCCGGAACGTAGTCGAAGAGCCGGCCCTGTTCGATGAGCGGATGGTCGTCCACGATGCCGGACACGGCCGCGCGCCGCATGTCCGTGCCGTTGGAGGCCGGCTCCTCGCCGTGCAGGACGGCGTCGGCCAGGTCCACGGTGACGAAGTCAGCGAAGCGAGGGATGGGGACGCGAGCCAGTTCGTCGGCGGTGCGCAGGACGTCGAGGCTGGTACCGATGTGGAGTCCGGCGTCGTACAGCAGCCGGAGCCGCTCCCGGGCCACCTCCGCCGTGCCCGTCACCGCCTGCAGCTCGGTGGAGTCGCGCAGGGTCACCACCGTTTCCCTGGGTCCCCCCTCGCGGCTCGTGGGCCGCTGGTTGACCGCGATCAACCGGTCTCCCGCGAGGTGCACCTCGTCGGTCACCTCGCGGCCGGAGGCGAGCAGCGCCTTGGTCTCGGGGTCGAGGCCGGGCAGGTCCTGGACGAGCCGCCCCTCGATGTCCGGGGGCAGCTCCAGCAGTCGTCTGGCCTCGTCGTTCGCCAGCATCAGCCGCCCGTCCGCGGCCACGATGAGCACCCCTTCCCTGACGGAGTGGAGCACGGTGTCGTGGTGCTCGTACATCAGGGCCATCTCGTCCGGGGCGAGGCTGTGCGTCTGCCGGCGCAGTCGTCTGCCCACCAGTGCCGTCGCGCCGGCCGACAGCGCGAGGGCTCCGGCGCCCGCGCCCAGGATGATCGGTAGTTGCCGGTTCAACTGGCTTTGGACGTTCTTGACCTTCATCCCGGCCGAGACCAGGGCCACCACGTCATCGTCGGCGTTCTTGATCGGGACCGTGGACTGCACCTCACGGCCGAGCGGGCCGTCGACGCTCTCCACATAGACCTTCCCTTCCAGCGACGGCCCGATCTCACCCACGAACTGCTTTCCGATCCGGTCCGGCAGGGGGTGGGTGTAGCGGATGCCCGTGGTGCTCATGACCACGATGAAGTCGACGTCGGCGGCTCGGCGGGCCGCCTCGGTGAGCGGTTGAAGGATCTTGGTGGGGTCCGGGGTCCGCAGGGCCGCCAGGACGCCCGGCGAGTGCGCGAAGGTCTGCGCCACGGCCGTGGAGCGGCGCCTGGCCTCGGCACTGCTGTCCCGCTCCGACTGCAGGATCAGAGCGAAGACGCCGCAGGCCACGAGCAGCACGACCAGAGCCACCTGGAAAACCAACACCTGCCCGGCAACAGTCCGCGTGCTCTTGCTGATCAGACGCTTGACCGACAGGTGTCGAAAACGGGCGAAAGGACTCGCCATGCGACCTTTCTAACACCGGTGATCCCAAGTGGCCAGGGCGCGCCGACCCCTCGTTCGGTCGACCCCGGGTGTCCGTGCGGCTGCGCGACCGCGCTGCATGGGGGCCTCACCCCCTAGAAAACCGGCCACTCGCAGCACATTCTCGTGCGCGCATGATCCTTCCACCCCGCGTGTCCGATTAGACCGATAAGATGCTTTTGTGATCACGTCTGCACGGCAGTGGCGCCATCGCCCCGCCTACAGCGGCCGATGGGAAGCTGCCCGATTGGCGCCCCTGGTCCTGACCGTTCTCATCGCCGCCCTGGCGTTCTCCACCCCCAGGGAGATCGCGTTCAGCCGCCTCCTGCCCGCCGCGCCCGCCCTCGCGGCCGCGATGTGGCCCGTGATCCCCACCATGCTGCTGGGGGCGTTCTGCCTCGTGCTCATGATCGTCCTCAGCCTCTTCCACACCGACCTGGGGACGCCGTACACATCGGCCGCGATCATCGCGGTCACCCTGGCGGCCGCGTACGGCAGCCATGTCCGACTTCAGCGGGAGGAGACGCTGTTCCAGGTCAGGCTCGTCGCGGACGCGGCCCAGAAAGTGCTGCTTCGACCGCTGCCACGCCACATCGCGGGCGTCGAGATCGAGTCGCTGTACCTGGCGGCCCAGGAGCAGGCCCGGATCGGCGGCGACTTCTACGAAGCGATCGGTACGCCGTACGGGGTCCGGCTGCTCATCGGTGACGTGCGGGGCAAGGGCCTGTCCGCCGTCGGGGCGGCGTCGGCGGTGATCAGCTGCTTCCGGGAGGCCGCCTACGACGAGCCCGACCTGCAGGGCATCGTCCACCGCCTGGAGACCACCGTCATACGTCACAGTGCCGCCTTCCCCGTGGCCGACCAGCCCGAGCACTTCGCCACCGCTCTCCTCGCCGAGATCCCGCACGGCGGCGGCCGGATTCGGCTTCTGAACTGCGGACATCCCCCACCGCTGATCGCGTGCTGCGGGGAGGTCCGGGTCCTGGAGCCCTCCCTCCCCTCCCCACCGCTCAACCTCGCAGGGCTGATCGGTGACCGCTACTGGGTCGACGTCGTCGCCTTCGCCCCGGGTGAGCAGCTGCTGCTCTACACGGACGGCGTATCGGAGACCCGGGACCACACGGGCCGCTTCTTCCCGCTGCCGGACTGGATGCGGCGGCAGGACCCCGAACACCCCCGCGAGCTGCTGGACCATCTGCACCGGGATCTGCTCCGGCACAGCGGCGGACGGCTCGAGGACGACATCGCGGCTCTCGCACTGAGACGCAGCACCGCGCTGGATCGGGGAGTCGTCGGGGGCTGAAAGGTCGGGTCGGCAGCCGGCACACCCGCCGGACGGGCATCCTCGCCGCCCTGCCCGGTTCACCGCTCGGGAGGGCATGGCCGCCGCAGCGCGGCCGGTCGGCCGGCCGGTCGATCACGGAATCGACTCCGGCGCCATGGGTACCCCGCTGTGAACCCAACACTTCCAAGCTGCTTTCGGAGAGTCATGACGCAGGGGATTGAGAACGAGCAGGGCAATCGGTTCTGCAAGGCGTGCGGCACGCCGGCCGAGGACGGGAAGCTGTGCAGCCGCTGCGGCGCGGTGCTGGACCTCCCCTCCGGGGGCGGACTGGTCGAAGACGAAGGTGCAGCTGTGCGGCGGGACTTCGAGGGGCGCTCTGCGGGCGACTGAGGCAGGTGAGCCGCCCCGCGAGGGCTCGGAGCGGCCCCGCACCCGTTCAGCCGGCAGGCGCGTCACCGTCCCTGCCGGCTGTTCTGTGCCGCCGCAGGGCGCGGTGACCGCGCCGAGCACGGCGCCGATGGCCCAGTCCGCGCAGCCACACCTGTGTCTCGATACGCGCGGCAAGCAGGATGCAGGACGCGATGCCCGGCACCGGCAGTGCGGTGGAGTCCTGACGTGATCCCGCGATCGAGGCCCACGGCGTACGGCCGTGCCGCGCTCTTCGCGCCCGGCGTCACCCGCCGCCTCGTCGAGGCGTACGCACGCCAGAGTGCCGGCGAACAGCCTGCGGACCTGTACGCGTTGACCTCCCGCGAGCCGGAGGCCCTGGGACTGATCGCACGCGGGCTGTCCAACGTGGAGATCGCCGATCACCTCTACATGAGCGAGGCCACCGTCAAGACCTACCTCGACCGCACCGTGGCCAAGCCGGACTTGGACAGCAGGGCCGAAGCGGTGGTGGTGGCGTACGAATCGGGCCTGGTGCCCGGTGGGTGGCGGGAGGTGTTCGGACAGCAGAGTTAGCTGGTCACCTTCTCAACGTGCTGTCGTTCGACGCGGAGCCCCTCAGCGCCAGTCGTCGATCACGTAGGCGTCCGGGTGGCTGTAACCGGGTTCGTTGGGCTTGTGCATGGTCACGCCTTGCAGTTGGGTACGGAACCCGCGGTCGACCATACGCCGGTAGGCGTCCTGGCGGGCCAGGTTCACTCCGGCGTCCAGCTGCCCCAGCCCCTTCTCGGTGGCCAACTGCTCACACGCGTCCAGCAGTCGCTCGAACCGGTCCGCGGCGCCCGGGCCAGGCCGTACGGCGCCGAACTTGACGAAGCACACGTCCTCACCGGCCTCCGACCCCGCTCCGCAGTGGCAGACGGCCAGAGAGTCGAGGCCGGAGTCGGCGCCCTCGAGGAGGAGGGTGTCACCGAGGCCCTGCGCCTGTGTCGCCTCGATCTCCCGGTCCAGGCTCAGGCCCTCGTACACGGCCCCCGTCAGTGCGCGACCGACGCTCAGTGCCTCGCGCCGCTCGGCGGCGGTCAGCTCGCCGTAGAGCCTGCGGCCGCTCACTGGCGTGCCTGCTGCGACCTGCTTCTTCATGACGGCTGTGAGGAATCGGGGCCAGAAACCGTACCGGCGGTAGAACTCGAGGTGCTTGGGGCTGTGCGAGAAGGTGAACAGGCCGCGGTGGCGGTTCTCCCAGGTGTCGAAGCAGGCCAGGACCGGTTCCATGAGGCGCCTGCCGATGCCCTGGTCCCACAGATCCGGACGTATGGTCAGCGGGCCGAAGAACCCGACGCTGCCCCAGTCGGCGGCGAAGTTCGACCCGACGACCTCGCCCTCGACGGTCGCAGCGAATGCGGCGTGCGGATCTGCCGCCCAGCGGGTGCGGACGTAGTCGACGGTCCCGAAGAACGTCTCCGGCTCAGGGGCTCCGAGAAAGGTCCCGAAGGCGACCCTGAAGATCGCGTCCGCCCTGTCCAGATCCGGCTCGCTCAGCGGGCGGACCGACACCGAGGCGGCGACACCAGTTCGCTTCGCTGCGGACATGATCGCTCTCCTTTCCGCCCCCGGTTCCATCGCACCACGGACGCGCGCCGCGGGCGAAGCGACGGGGTCGGCGGGGGTCCCCGGCGGGGCCGGAGAGCGTCAAGTGTCAAGATGGGCACATGACTATCAAGGTATTTTTCGACATCACCATCGACGACGTCCCCGCCGGCCGGATCAACCTGGACCTGTTCGACGACGTCGCCCCCAAGACCGTGGAGAACTTCCGCGCACTGGCGACCGGCGAGAAGGGCTTCGGCTACAAGGGCTCGTCCTTCCACCGCGTCATCCCGGAGTTCATGCTCCAGGGCGGCGACTTCACCCGCGGCGACGGCACGGGCGGCAAGAGCATCTACGGCGAGAAGTTCGCCGACGAGAACTTCACGCTCAGGCACACCAAGCCGGGCCAGCTCTCCATGGCCAACGCCGGGCCGAACACCAACGGCTCGCAGTTCTTCATCACCACGATCGCGACGCCGTGGCTCGACGGCAAGCACGTCGTGTTCGGTGAGGTCGCCGACGAGAGCAGCATGGAAGTCGTCCGGAAGATCGAGAGCTACGGCTCCCGGTCCGGCCGCACCTCGGCCACCATCACCATCGCCGACAGCGGCGCTCTCTGACCTCAGCGCAGGGTGTCGGGACCCGACGGTTCCCGACACCCACCCCGCCCGACCGGTGCCGCACGGGCAGAATGCCGACAGCGTCCTACGGCACGTAACGGACGCACAGCCGACAGTCACCGACCGCCCCGCTGTGACACACGGCACGAATGCGGCGTCCAAGACGATGGAATGCAGACGAGCGGGCAAATGGTTGGCATATACATCTGACTGCCAGCCTGTGAGGTACCCGTGAATCACTCCGTCCCTGAGCAGCCCGCCGACGTCGTCGCCCGCCTGCGCGCGACCTTCCGCACCGGTCGGACCAAGCCCGCCGAGTGGCGCGTGGCCCAGTTGCGCCGACTGCGCGACATGCTCACCGAGAAGGGCACGGACCTGGCCGCCGCCCTCCATGCCGACCTGGGCAAGAGCGCCACGGAGGCCTTCCGCACCGAGATCGACTTCACCGTCCGCGAGATCGACCACACCCTCGATCACCTCGCCGGCTGGCTGCGGCCGGAGCCCGCTCCGTCCCCGGCTCACCTCGGCACCGACGTGACGGTCTGGACGCAGTACGACCCCCTGGGTGTCGTCCTCGTCATCGCGCCCTGGAACTACCCGGCGCAGCTGCTGCTCGCTCCCGTGGTCGGTGCCCTGGCCGCCGGCAACGCGGTGGTCGCCAAGCCCAGCGAGCTGGCCCCCGCCACCTCCGCGGTGCTGGCCCGGCTGCTGCCGGCGTACCTCGACACCGACGCGGTCGCCGTGGTGCAGGGCGGGGTTCCCGAGACCACGGCCCTGCTGGCGGAACGCTTCGACCACATCTTCTACACCGGCAACGGCACGGTCGGCCGGATCGTGATGCGCGCGGCCGCCGAGCACCTCACCCCGGTCACCCTCGAACTGGGCGGCAAATCACCGGCCTTCGTGGACCGCGACGCCGACCTGGCCGTCGTCGCGGACCGGTTGGCCCGCGGCAAGTTCCTCAACGCCGGACAGACCTGCGTGGCCCCGGACTACGTCCTGACCGATCCGGAGACCGCGGCGGCTCTGGAGCCGCTGTTGGCGAACGCCGTGAAGGCGCTGTACGGCAGCGACCCGGCCGCGTCCGGCGAGTACGGCCGGATCATCAACGAACGGCACTTCGACCGGCTCACCGGCCTGCTCGACTCCGGTCGCACCGTGGTGGGCGGCACGAGCGACCGTTCCACGAGGTACATCGCACCCACCGTCCTCGCGGACGTCGCCCCTGACGCACCCGTCATGCGCGAGGAGATCTTCGGCCCCATCCTCCCGATCGTCACCGTCCCCGGCATCGACGAGGCGATCGGCTTCGTCAACGACCGGGACAAGCCGCTCGCCCTGTACGTCTTCACCGACTCCGACGAGACGCGGCGCCGGTTCGCCGACGAGACCTCCTCGGGCGGCCTGGGTTACGGCCTGCCGCTCGCCCATCTCACCGTCTCCGACCTGCCGTTCGGCGGGGTGGGAGAGAGCGGCATGGGCAACTACCACGGCCGCTACTCCATCGAGACCTTCAGTCACCGCAAGGCGGTCCTCGACAAGCCGCTGCACTGACGCCCACGGCCCAGGCTCCGGCGCGGCCTCACATCGCCAACCGCTAGACGTTGAGGGATCGTAGCCCCGCCCCCGTGTAGTGAGTGAAGGCGGTTGCCCGCGCGCCGAGGAGTGGCGCGCGGGCCTCTTTCATCTCACGGACGTGCCACCAGCCGACGCAGTGGCAACCGCGCGCGCCGCCCCAGCTGTGCGTACGAAAGGTGACAGCACAGCTCGGGGAGATTCGCCGTTGACCGACGAGGAGCAATCGGAGTTCTCCGTGTCCCGCGACAAACGCCTGGTCGGACAGGTCTGTCTGCCGGCCGATCCACCGAGGTAGTCGGGCCGGACGAGCAGAGCATGGCCCCTGGCGCAGGCACTGGGGCGGCTCCCCCGGCGGCAGCGCCTCGCCATGGTCATGCTCGCGGCCTGCGCATCCGGCTACTGGGTCCTTCGACGCGCGTCCTTGTGACGGCCGGAGGGCGCCGCCCGCAGGTGGCATGCGGGTGGCCGGAGACATCGGGGGGACTCGAAGTGGTCGATGTGGGAACCGGAAGAGCAGCCCTGGCGCACGAGGCGGGCCGGATGCCCGGGCGCCGGCCCCTTCACCGGAGAAGAGACCACGATGGCGCACGAAGACGACAGCCGGCAGGCCGTACCGAACCCACGGGGGAGGCGCGCCGACGGCGACGGCGGCACGCGCCGCCGTCCTTTGCGGGAGCGGCACGTCGAGGAGACGGTCGAGGTCGCCGTGCCGGTGCGGACGGCGTACAACCAGTGGACGCAGTTCAAGACCTTCCCGCGCTTCTCGACCGTGGTGCGCGGCGTCGAGCAGGTCAGGCCCACGGTCACCGTCTGGTCGATCGGCTACGGGCCCCTGCGGCACCGCTTCCCGGTCGAGATCGTGGAGCAGGACCCGGACGCCTACCTGGCCTGGCGCGGTCTGGAGCAGAACCCTTCCCACCAAGGGGAAGTCGAGTTCATGCCGACGGAGTCCGGCGGCACCGCGATCACGGTCCGGATGCTGCTGGAGCCGCGGGGAGGGGCGAGGCTGCTCACGCGCTCCACCGGGGCCGCCCGGCTGACCTCCCGGCTCGTGAACGCCGAACTGGTGAACTTCAAACAGTTCATCGAGGGACTGGGGCAGGAGGGCGGGGCCTGGCGGGGCACCATCCGCAACGGCCGTGTGCAGCACGACCATCCGGAACCGCCCAGGAGCCGCGTGGCCCAGTGGCCCGTCGGCTGACGGGCCACCGAACACCGCCCGCCGGATACGGCAAGAGAAAGGCGAATCGATGCAGAACCCGCCCGGCGAGGAGCCGGAGACCACCCTCTCCGTGACGCCGCCGAAGAAGTGGGCGGCCGGTGTTCCCGCCGTCGTGCACGCGTTGGAGTACTCCCTGGAGCAGACCTCCCCGCGCAAGACCGGCGTGGACCTGCTGACCATGAACCAGGTGGGTGGCATCGACTGCCCCGGCTGCGCGTGGGCGGACCCGCCCCCGGGCCGGCGCCATCGCAACGAGTACTGCGAGAACGGCGCCAAGCACATCAACGACGAGGCCACCACGCGCCGGATCACCGCCGACTTCTTCCGTGAGCACAGCGTTGCCGACCTCGCCGGACGCTCCGACATGTGGCTCAACCAGCAGGGCCGGCTCACCGAGCCGATGATCAAGCGGCCCGGCTCCGAGCACTACGAGCCCATCCGCTGGAACGACGCCCTGGGCGTCCTCGCGCAGGAGTTGAAGGCGTTGGCCTCCCCCGACGAGGCCGTCTTCTACACCTCCGGACGCGCCAGCAACGAGGCCGCCTTCGTCCTGCAGCTCTTCGCCCGCGCCTTCGGCACCAACAATCTGCCCGACTGCAGCAACATGTGCCACGAGTCCAGCGGCTTCGCCCTGAGCGAGACCCTGGGCACCGGCAAGGGGACCGTCAGCCTCGACGACCTCCACCACGCCGACCTGATCTTCCTGGTCGGGCAGAACCCGGGCACCAACCACCCGCGTCAGCTCTCCGCCCTGGAGGAGGCCAAACGCAACGGCGGCCGCATCGTGGCGGTCAACCCGCTGCCGGAGGCCGGGCTGCGGCGCTTCAAGAACCCGCAGAAGCCGCGCGGGGTCGTGGGACGCGGCACGCAGATCGCCGACCGCTTCCTGCACATCAAGCCCGGCGGCGACCTCGCCCTGTTCCAGGCCCTCAACCGGCTGCTGCTGGAGGCCGAGGACGCCCGGCCCGGCACCGTCCTGGACCACGACTTCATCGACGCCCACACGACCGGCTTCGAGGAGTTCGCCCGGCACGCCCGCACCCTGGACTGGGAGGACGTCCACACGGCGACCGGACTGACCCGCGAGGAGATCGAGAAGGTCCGTGACGAGGTCCTGACCAGCGAACGCGTCATCGTCTGCTGGGCGATGGGCATCACTCAGCACAAGCACGGCGTGCCCACCATCCGCGAGATCGTGAACTTCCTGATGCTGCGCGGCAATCTGGGACGTGCCGGCACCGGCGCCTGCCCGGTGCGCGGCCACAGCAACGTCCAGGGCGACCGCACCATGGGCATCTGGGAGCAGATGCCGGACACCTTCCTCGACGCCCTGCAGAAGGAGTTCGGTTTCGACCCGCCGCGCCCGCACGGCCTGGACTCGGTGAACTCGATCAAGGCGATGCGCGAGGGCCGCGTCAAGGTCTTCCTCGCCCTGGCCGGCAACTTCGTCCGTGCCGCTCCCGACAGCGAGGTCACCGAGGAGGCGCTGCGCTCATGCCGGCTGACCGCCCACATCTCCACCAAGCTGAACCGCTCGCACA
The DNA here is from genome assembly GCF_021474405.1 of [Streptosporangium] indianense. Lineage (GTDB taxonomy): Bacteria > Actinomycetota > Actinomycetes > Streptomycetales > Streptomycetaceae > Streptomyces > Streptomyces indiaensis. The sequence goes on along the minus strand of NZ_JAKEIO010000004.1, from coordinate 25,627 downwards.
CCGTCTGCGGTGACACCGCGCTGATCCTGCCGACGCTGGGGCGCACCGAGCGTGACGTCCAGGCCGACGGTGAGCAGTTCGTCACCGTCGAGAACTCCATGAGCGAGGTGCACACCTCCCAGGGCCGACTCGAACCGGCTTCCCCGCTGCTGCTCAGCGAGGTCGCCATCCTGTGTCGGCTCGCCCGCCGCACCCTGGGCGGCAAGCCGGACATCCCCTGGAGCACGTTCGAGGGTGACTACGGCACCATCCGCGACCGCATCTCCCGCGTCGTGCCGGGCTTCCACGACTTCAACGCACGGGTGGCCCGCCCCGGGGGCTTCCAACTGCCCAACCCGGTCAACGAGGGCGTCTTCAACAACAAGGTCGGCAAGGCCCTGTTCACCCGCAACGAACGCGTGGTCCCCCGGGCGCCGGAGGGGCATCTGCTGCTGCAGACGCTGCGCTCGCACGACCAGTGGAACACCGTCCCCTACAGCAACAACGACCGCTATCGCGGCATCCACGGCAGCCGCCATGTCGTGCTCGTCAATCCCGCCGATCTGACCGAACTCGGCCTCGCCCAGGGCGATCACGTGGACCTGGTGAGTGTGTGGGCGGACGGCTCCGAGCGCCGGGCCGAGAACTTCGAGGTGGTGTCCTACCCCGCCGCCAAGGGGTCGGCCGCCGCCTACTACCCGGAGACGAACGTCCTGGTGCCGCTGGACAGCGTCGCCGACATCAGCAACCAGCCCACGTCCAAGGGCATCGTCGTACGCCTCGAACCCACGAGCGACCGAGCGCGGCCTGTGACCGCCTGACAGCGGCACGATTCCGTCGGGGCGTCGAACGATGTGCGTCGCCCGTTGCCCTTGTTCTTCGCCCTTCGCCGACGAACGGTGCTTCTGCCGTGACGAGGGGCCCGGCAAAGCCGGGCCCCTCGTTTCGCGTGGCGGGGACGCAGGATGTGGACCTGCGCCTCCGGCTCATGAGCCCAACGGGCTATCGAGCCGCTCCGCCCCGCAGAGGTGCCGCCGCCGTGAACAGCGGCTCACGCGGGGCGGTACGCATCGTCCTTCGTCAGCCGCGCACGATGTTCTCGGCCTGGGGGCCCTTCTGCCCCTGCGTCACGTCGAAGGTGACCGGTTCGCCCTCGATCAGTTCCCGGTAGCCGTTGCCGGAGATGTTGGAGTAGTGGGCGAAGACGTCGGGGCCGCCGCCGTCCTGGGCGATGAATCCGAAGCCCTTTTCGGCGTTGAACCACTTAACGGTGCCGCTGGCCATGCTGCTTGTCCTTCGATATCGCCGAGAGGTCCCGGCTGGTCCATGAGGTGCCGTCCGGAACGTGGACGACACCCGGGTACCGTTCTACCCCCTCAGCCGCCGATCATCCGACCTTTCCTCCGATCGTGGGGGTGTGCCGTACGCCGCGTGGTCGGCACCGTGCCGGTCACCACGGCGATCACGTGGGCGCGGGAACGTTCCCGGCTCATCCATGGAGCCAAGTCAGCCAGGTGCCGTCGCCCGAGCGAGGGGTGACGGCGCACCTGCGAGGCGTGGGCCTCCCACCTTCGCCGGTGACTCGGACGGCAATGATGCGGGGGCACCGCTGGTGGCAGCGCAACAGCGACACGTGGAGCTGACTGCCTTCCGGCGGGGGTGACGCTTCCGCGTGACGGCAGGCTCTTTCACTGGAGCGGCGCGAACACCCAGTCGGCGCACTTGTCCGCCTCCGTGGAACTGCTGGCGCTTCTCGTCGAACTGGAACGAACGAGCCAGGGATACCACCTGGTCGGCCACAGTCATGGCGGCTCGGTCATCGTCATCGATCATGCGGCAGGAGCCTGCCGCGGGCTTCTCGTGCTCTCAAGAACCCAAACGTGGTCCGCAACGAACCGTCAGGGCAGCGCCAGTGTGGCTGTGGAGCCGTGGCCGGGATTCTGAGGGAAGCAGTTGAACAGTTGTTGGTCGGCAATCCGGCCGCGGGCTACGCTGCGCTGGCTCCGCCCGGTTGATGCCCGTGACTACGAAGGTGGTCGTACGGCTCTGCCCATTCGGAACAGTTCCTGAAAACCGCCGACGTGCGCATGACTCGACTTTTGTCCAGACGTTCAGGAAGGAAAGCGACCATGAAGCGATCGACTCGTGTGAAGGCGTTAGCGGCGCTCCCGGCAGTGGCGGCGTGTCTCGCGGTGGCGCCGACGGCCGCTGCGGCGTCCGCCGGGACCGCCGCGCCCACCTGCGTCACCGACAGTGCGACGAAGACCTTCGGACGTGGCGAGATCAGCATCTGCATCGAGAACGGCCGGGCGCGCGTGACCGGATGGGTGGAGGACCTGAAGCCCGGCGGCTGGGTGGATGGGGAGTGCGTGGCCTGGTACATGACCTGGCAGACCGCCGCCGGGGACGACTGGAGTTTCGCGCCCGTGGCCTGCGGTCATGCGGGTGGCGCTTACGTGACCTTCGACTACGACCCGTCGGACTGGTCCCAGGGCCCGCAGGGCATCACGGGCGTGAAGAACGTGTCGCTGGGCCTGTTCGACGCCTGACAACGGCCGGCACGAGTGGGTGCGCCCGGCGCCAACGACCCTTTTCTGGGCGGGATTTGACTGGCCAGTCCGGTGTGGGGCCCGCACCTCCCCTGTGAACGCAAAGCCGAGCATTTCCTGGCCTTCGTCTGCATCGCAGCATCCCCCCTCGGCTACCGCCGGCTCACCAACCTGAACGACCTTTCGGAGGACGACCGACAGAGGCCGCGCATCTGCCCGGCGCTCACCCGGCGTCAATCCGCCATCCGGCCTGCCCTGTTCCCGGCTGTCCCTGCCGCGGGGTGGAGCCCAGCTTGATCCTCCCGTGAGATCCACGGCGAGCACATCGATGTGTATGGAGGACACCCGGATGCGTCACGCCTCGCTTCTCCTCGCAGGTGCCATGGCTTCACTCCCCCTCGTCCTGGTTCCCGCCGCGTCCGCCTCGGCGGCTCCGGCGGACAAGCCCCAGGTGCTCAGCTCCTGGACGCAGACCAGTGCTTCCAGCTACAACGCCTGGGCCGCTGCCCGCCAGAATCAGGGCGCATGGGCCCCGTACGGATTCGACTGGTCCACGGACTACTGCACCACCTCGCCCGACAACCCGTTCGGCTTCCCCTTCCAGAACGCCTGCGCCCGCCACGACTTCGGATATCGGAACTACGAGGCGGCCGGCACGTTCTCCGCAAACAAGGACCGTCTCGACTCGGCGTTCTACGAGGACCTCAAGCGCGTCTGCGGCGCGTACTCCGGCGCCAGCAGGACCGCGTGCAACAGCACGGCATGGACGTACTACCAAGCGGTCAGAGTCTTCGGCGCGCCGTCGGTCGACGGCGGCGCGGCGAAGGCGCCGGCTAGGGCCGAGCCCGCCGACGCCTGACGGTGGCGGTGGCTCCGGGCCGGGGAGGCGCGTCCCCGGCCCGGAGCCCCGGGTCAGTTGCCGGTGGGCGGCAGGAGGGACACCAGCGTGCTGCCGTTCCGGGCGACGAGGGCGTCCCCGTAGAGCAGGAGCTGGGGCGAGCCCGCGAAGCCGGGCTTCGTCCTGCCGGTGTCGACGTGGTCGCGCCAGACCTGTGCGCCCGTGTGCAGGTCGAGTCCCGACAGGTTTCCGGTCGGGTCGAGGAAGTACACGACTCCCTGCCTGGTCGACACCACGGGGGAGGCGATGCTCTGCATGGTGTCCTGGCCGGGCACCTTGACGCCCACCGGGCGGGTCCACAAGGCCTTGCCCGTGGCCAGCGAGTGGGCCGAGGCCTCGCCCTTCCGGGAGACGGTGATCAGGCGGTCACCGACGACATCGGATCCGGCCAGGGCCCCCTTGACCCGGTAGGGGTGTGAGGCATGTTCTCCCGAGCCGTTGACGGTGGTCAGCTGCAGGTCCTTCCGGTCCTCGTCGCGCGCCGCGAGCAGGACCATGCGGTCCCCCGAGGTGCCGATGAGCTGCTGCATGCCAGGGAGGGTCGTGACCTTCGTGGCGCTGCCCGTGGCGGGATCGAGACGGATGACGTCGGTGCCGTCCGGCTTCTCGACGTCCCGCGCGCACAGGAGGTAGGGCACGCCGCTCAGCACGGCCCGCTGACACACGATGCCCTTGTCCCAGGTGTGGCGCCACTTCTCCTTGCCGGTCAACGGGTCGAGGGCCGACATCGTCCGCACCGACGGAGTGTTCGCCAGCACCGCGCCGTCTATGGGCATGGCGGCCTGCTCCGTGCGGTCGTCCTGCGGCATCTGCACCGTCCACAGCACCTTGCCGGTGTCGGCCTTCACCGCCATCAGGTCGGTGCCGCCGAAGTAGTCCCCGTTCGACTGGTTCTGCGCCGTGTGATTGCGGTAGGCGTAGACCACGCCGTCGCGCACGGCGAACGGGTGGTCGATGCCGTCACCTTCGCGATTGACCTCGACGCTCCACAGCCGCTTGCCCGTGTTGGCGTCGATCTTCGCGACGTCGTACGCGGACCCGCTGCAGTACAGCGCGGAACCGTCCACCAGACATCCCCGCTCGCCGGCGCCCGCAGCGCTGCTCTGCCACGGCTTCCAGCCCTGCGGCGGTGTCGCCGGTGAGGCCGCCGGGCGCACGGGGCGCTCATGGCGTGCCGAACCGCCGTCGCCGAAGCCGAACACCGCGCCCACGCTGATCGCGGCCACCGCGACCGCCGTCCCCGCGGCCTGCGAGAAACGCCGCCTGCTGCGCCGCCGCACCACCTTCTCCACCAGGTCCCCGGGCGCCCGCACCCGGTCCAGGGCGACCGCGTGCAGCGTGTCCCTGACCTTGTCCTCCACGCGTTCCGTCGTCATCGCTGAACCTCCTTGGGCGTGTAGCCGAGCGACTGGATCCGTTCCGTGGGCCGTTCGGGGCCGAGTTCCGGTACGAGCTTCCGGAGCTTGGCGAGTGAGCGGTGGGCCGTGCTGCGGACCGTGCCGACCGGGCATCCCAGCAGCGCCGCGACCTCGGACTCGGGCAGGTCCTCGAAGTAGCGCAACACGACCACGGCCCGCTGCCGGTTCGACAGACGGCCGAGCGCCGCCCACAGAGCGATCCGCAGGTCGGAGTCCGGCCCGGCCGCGGCGTCCCCTGCGGCATCGGGCAGCACGGGCACCGTCGTCTCCGCGTGGTGTCTTCGCAATCGCCAGCGGTTCACCTGCTGGCGGTACATCACCTGCCGGACGTAGGCCTCGTGCTGCTCGATGCGCGCCCAGCGCCCGTAGGCCTTCATCAGTGCGATCTGCAGCAGATCCTCCGCGGCGTACCGGTCACCACCGGTGAGCAGTACCGCGAGCCGCAGCAGCGCGGTGGAGCGCATCTCCACGAACTCCCGGAACTCGTCATGACTCGAGGCCTCCATCGACCCTCCCCTTCTCGAACCATCACGACGTGCTGAACAGCCCCCGGCTATCCCTCTTCGTCGAAGATTGTGTGCGCGCCGGCGGGGCGCCGCTGACGGACCGGCACCCGAACGGGGAAGCTCGGCGGTCGACCGCATCCGGTACCGCTCCGGCGGGCGAATTCCGCACGGTCCGTACGCGCACCCCCGACGGAAGGCCTGCCGCCATGTCCACCCCGCACTGGCTCTTCGGTGATCAGCTGGGCCCGCATTTCCTCACCCCCGCCCGTGAGCATGGCCCCGACCGCGGAGCACCCGTGGTGATGATCGAGGCGAAGTCGGTCTTCCGGCGCAGGCGCTTTCACCGCGCCAAGGCCCATCTGGTGCTGTCGGCGATGCGGCACCGGGCGGCGGAGCTGGGTGAGCGGGTGACGTACGTGCGGGCGGAGACCTATCGCGAGGGTCTGCGCCGCGCGGTGGGCGACACACCGGTGACGGTGTGCCACCCCACCTCGTACGCGGCGCTGCGGCTGGTGCGTTCCCTTCCCGGGGTGCGGGTGCTGCCCGCCCGCGGCTTCCTGGTCACGCACGAGGAGTTCACCGGCTGGGCCGGAGGACTCGGCGGGCGACGGCTGCTCCAGGAGAACTTTTACCACTGGGTGCGTGAGCGGCACGACCTGCTGATGGACGCCGGCCGCCCGGCCGGGGGCCGTTTCAACCACGACCACGCCAACCGCGAGCCTCCGCCGCGCGGCGCCCGCACCCTGGACGTGCCGGGGCCGTACCGGCCGCGGGAGGACGACGTCGACGCCGGGGTGCGCGAGGACCTGGACCGGTGGGAGCGCGAGGACGGGGTGCGGTTCGTCGGCCGGGACGGCCCCCGCCGTTTCCCCGCCACCCGGCGCGAGGCCCTGTCGGCGCTGCGCCGTTTCGTGGCGCACCGGCTGTCCTCCTTCGGGCCGTACGAGGACGCGATGCTGGCCGGTGATCCGGTGATGGCCCACAGTCTGCTGTCGTCCTCGATGAACCTGGGGCTGCTGCACCCCGCCGAGTGCGTGGAGCATGCCGAGCGCGCCTGGCGGGCGGGCGGTGTCCCGGTGAACAGCGCCGAGGGATTCGTCCGGCAGGTCGCGGGGTGGCGGGAGTACGTCTGGCAGCTGTACTGGCATTTCGGTGAGGACTACCGGCACGGCAACGCACTCGGGCACAGACGGGCGCTGCCCGCCTACTTCAGCGAACTCGACGCGGACGCCGTCACCGCCCGCTGTCTGGCCGGCGCGCTCGCCCAGGTGCGTGACACCGGATGGACGCACCACATCCCCCGCCTGATGGTGCTGGGAAGCCACGCCCTGCAGCGCGGCTGGGACCCGGCGGCCGTCACCGACTGGTTCCACCGCTGCTTCGTCGACGGGTACGACTGGGTGATGGTGCCGAACGTGATCGGTATGTCCCAGTACGCGGACGGCGGCCGGATGACCACCAAGCCGTACACCTCCGGGGGCGCCTACATCCACCGCATGAGCGACCTGTGCGAGGGGTGCGCCTTCCGGCCCACCGTCCGCACCGGTCCGCACGCCTGCCCGTACACCGCCGGATACTGGGCCTTCCTCCACCGGCACCGTGACAGGCTGTCCGGCAATCCCCGCATGCGGCGCCCGGTGCAGGGCCTGGACCGACTCGGCGACCTCGACGACGTGCTGCGCGAGGAGCGGCACCGAGCGGAGGAGACGCCGTGACGGTCACCGTCGTGTCGCGGCCCGGTGCGCTGCGATGACGTGTCGGTCGCCTCGCGGGGCGCTCGGTGCTCCCGTAGGGTCTCGTTGCCGTGAGGGCAGGGCGCGCTGCCGGCCCTTCACGACCGGGCGGACCCAGTGACCGAGGAGCTCGCATGTCAGGACAGTTCGAGGTGACCACCGAGGTCGACCGGCCCGTCGGGGCGGTGTTCGACTACCTCGCCGACGGGCGTAACGATCCGCAGTTCAGTCCCCGTGTGCAGAGGATCGACCGGGTCCCCGAGACGCCGACGGCCGTGGGCACGGTGTTCCGCAGCACGGTCAAGGACGCCGGGGTGAAGACGGCCAGGGAGTTCCGCATCACCGAACTCGAGGCGCCGACGCGGATCCGGTGGACCGAGGTGTCGAAGAACAGCGTGTCGGTGGCTGAGGGGGGCTACGACCTGGAGCCGCTGGCCGACGGCAGGACGCGGGTCCGTCTCCACAACGTGCTGGAGGGCCATGGACTCGGCAAGCTGCTCGTCGGCCTGGCCCTCACGGCCGCCCGCAAGGATGCTCCCGCCTTCGGGGCCCGGATCAAGGCGGCGGCCGAGGCGGCGATCCAGCCCCGCTGAGCGTCGGGAGCCACAGCGCCCGGCTGTCACGGCCGCTGCGCAGGGCAGCTGGTGCCCCGTGGTGGGACCGTCAGGTCGGTGAGGTAGCTGTCCACGGCGTCCTGCATGCACGGGCCGCTGGTGACGCTGCCGTGGCCGTGACCCTCATAGGTGAGGAGCACGCCGCTGCGGCCGAGCTGCCGGGCCACCGAGACCGCCCACGGGTAGCCGGTGGCGGGGTCGTGCAGCGCGTTGGAGACGAGGACGGGTGGGACCCCGGGTGCCTCCAGGCGGTGCTGCGGGTTGGCGGTCGGCGCGCCCAGACACGCCGCCACCATGTGCACCGGCAGCAGAGAGGGCAGGTCGGGCGCGGTCCTGTCCATCATGGCGACCAGCGACGCGTACGTCGTGAAGTCACGCACCGGCAGGTGCCAGTCCGAGCAGAAGACCGGGGTGGCCGCAGGCAGCGGCGCCGATGAGGTGGGCGCCGCGGGCAGCGGCTTGCTCGCGTGCATCCTGGCGATCACCGCGGCAAGGCCGGCGTGGTCGGCCTCGTAGAACTTCCGGAACGCGATCTTGTTGACCAGATCCGGCGACGACAGCGGCCTGCCGGGCCTCGCCGGGTCCTCCAACTCGCCATGCAGCGCGCGGTCCAGCAGGGTTCGCCAGACGGCGCGGACGTCGCGGCCGTGCAGTGCGCAGTCAGCGGTGCGGTCGCACCACTTCACGAACTCCTGGAAGGAATCCTCAGCGGAAGCTGCCTCGGCCCGCAGGAAGTCACGGGTGGCCGCGACGCTGTGGTCCATGACGCTCTCCAGAACCATCGCCCGCACGCGCCGCGGATGGGTCTCGGCGTACTGTGCCCCGAGGACCGTGCCGTACGAGCTGCCGTGGAAGGTCAGCTTCCGTTCGCCGAGGGCGGCGCGCAGGGCGTCGACGTCCCGAACGGTCTGAGCGGTGTCGAGGTGGTCGAACACCGGGCCGGTACGGGCCCGGCAGTCGGCACGCAGCCGCCTGTTGTACGCCAGGGTGGCGTCGAAGTCCGCCTGGCTCGTGAGCTGCGGCGACGGCCGCTGCGCGAGCAGCTCGGCGGAACACGTCACCGGGCTGCTGCCGCCCACGCCGCGCGGGTCGAAGCTGACGATGTCGAATCTGCGGCGGACCTCAGGGCTGAACCGGCTGACACGGTCCACCACCATCCTCACACCCGAGTCGCCCGGTCCGCCGGGGCCGAACACCAGCGAGCCGACGCGTGCGCCGGGGTCGGTGGCCTTGCGGCGCGCCACGGCCAGGTCGAGTCCCGGCCCGCCCGGGTCGGCCCAGTCGACCGGTACCTTGAGAGTGGCGCACTCGGCTCCCGGCTGCGCCGAGTCGTCACACGGAGCCCAGTGCAGGTCCCCTGGGGCGGGCGGCGACGCCTGGACCGCGGGAGCGGTGGCGAGGCCCGTGATGACTGCCATGGCCGCTCCCACGACCGTGGCTGTGCAGCGCGCCGCCGTACGGCGCAGCGTGTTGGTACCCCTTGACGGCATGGCTCCTCCTCGTGGAGCTCGTGGAGAGAGTGCTCGTGTCGTACGTGCGGACCCGGCCGGGGCACCGTCGTCACGGTAGATGCCCCGTCGCCGCCGTGGAGCTCCGGTCAGGGTCTTCTCCGGGACAGGTCGGGGACGGCTCAGGGGCGATCGGCGCGCGGGAGACGCTCACTTGGGTGCTCGGCCCGGCCGGGCGGATGTCGTACTGATGATCTAGAGTCGCCCTACTCCTGGGGAGGGGATGACGCATGGTGCGTAAGGGTCGTCGGGTCGTGTGGTGCGCTGTCGCGGTGCTGGCGTTGGCAGGCTGTGGGCGGGCGGATGTGCCGTCGGAGCGGCAACCCGCGTTCGAGGGGGTGGAGGATCTGCCGGAGAAGCTGGGTGCGGACGGCACCACCATCACGGTCGGTGATCCCGACACGAAGGTGAAGGTGCACCTGTACGAAGACCCGCGCTGCCCCTACTGCGAGCAGTTCGAAACCTCGGGCGGCGGGCCCCGGTTGCGCAAGGCGGTCATCGACCGTCACGCGACGGTGCAGTACACCCTGGCCTCCTTCCTCGACGACCGGGTCGGCGGCAACGGTTCGAAGAAGGCGGTCAACGCGCTGCGCGCGGCGCTGAAGGAGGGCAAGTTCGTGGAGTACCACGAGGTGCTCTACCTCAACCAGCCGGAAGAGAGCGAGGACGGCTACACCGACGCCTACCTGCTGAAGCTGGCCGGCCAGGTGGAGGGCCTGCGCAGCACGGCCTTCGACTCGGCCGTGAAGTCCATGAAGTACCGCGCCTTCGTGGCCGCTTCGCAGAAGGCCTACGAGCGGGCCGGAGGGGCGGCGGAGCCCGAGGGGCCCGGCACGCCCACCGCGGTGATCAACGACAAGCGGATCCCGATGGAAACCAACGGCGTCCTGCTGGACGGCACGCTCTTCGCTCAACTCCTGGACCAGATCCACGCCAACCCCTGGGAATGGGAGTCCACCACGCTCTGAGCCCGGCAGGCCGTGCCGTTCGCAGGTGACCGCCGTCCCTGGAGTAGCCGTCGTCGTCATGCCGCAGAGCGTGGGCCCTCCACCGTTCGTCGACGGTGCAGGGCTCCTTCGGCAAGGGTGCCTGTTTCGGCAGACGTCGCTTGCCGAGTTCCTGGACCGGGCGGGGCTGTCCGTGCAGGACGTCTCATCGTTCAAGCCGGGGGACGTGAGCAGTCTCCGGAGGGCAAGCCTCTCGTGACGTATCCGGGGCACGCGGTGCACCGGGCCTGAGTCACGCTCCCGGCCCCGGACCGGCCGTCCGGGCGAAGCACCATCGACGTTGCCGGTCAGGGGTGCGTCGTCGCGACCTTCAGGCCGAAGCCGATCAGGACGACGCCGGTGACGCGGTCCATGGCCCGGCGCACGGCGGGCTTCTGGAGGAAGACGCGCGCCCTGGCCAGCAGCATCACGTAGCCGCCGAGCCACCCGGCGGTCAACGCCGCGTGGACGAGGACCAGCAGGGCCATACCGGTGTGCGGGGAGAGCCCGGTCGGGGCCAGCGTCGGGAGCAGACCGGTGTAGAAGACGGCGATCTTGGGGTTGAAGACGTTGGTGACCAGGCCGGTCCGCCAGGGGTTGCCCGCGGGGGCGCCGGGGAGGGTGCCGGTCACCTGCACCCGGGCACGTCGGCTGGTCAGCAGCGCCTGGACGCCGAGGAAGACCAGGTAGGCGGCTCCTGCCAGTTTGATCACCGTGTAGCCGGTGGCCGAGGCGGCCAGCACCGCGGCGAGGCCCACGACCGTGAGAAGGCCCCAGATCATCAGCCCCAGGGTGATGCCGCCGGCCGTCCGCAGCCCGTCCTGCCACCCGGAAGCGACCGCCCGCTTCGTCACGACGGCCATGTCCGGCCCGGGCACCATGGTCAGCACGGCGAGGACGCCGGCCGCCGTGAGGAACTGAATGAGCATGCCCTCAGTCTCACACCACCTCGCGTGCGGCTGGATCCCCTCCGCGGAAGTGATCTCACAGGAGAGCGCAAGCGCCTGAGTACGTGTACTCAAACCGTCCGAGCTGTCCTCCCCTGCTCCCCACGGGCTGCTCATAGCCACACTGGACCGCCCTTGTCTCCCTACGAAGAGGTTCAGATGGCCCGCGCCCTCACTCTGCGTTCCGCCACTCCCGGCGACATGCCCTGGATTCATGAACTGCGGCACCGCGTCTACGCGGAGGAGTTGGGCCAGCACGCACCCAATGCGCAAGGGCGGCTGGTCGACGGGCTGGACGGCGACAACGTATACCTGGTCGCGGCGCGGGGTGCGGAACGCGTCGGATTCGTGAGCGTGACGCCCCCCTGGGTCGGCCGGTACGGGCTGGACAAGTACCTGACCCGCGCGGAGCTGCCGCTCCTCGACGAGGCCGACGTCTTCGAGGTCCGCCTGCTCACCGTCGAACCCCACGCCCGGTCCGGAGCGGCGGGCGGGCTGCTGATGTACGCGGCGCTGCGCTGGATCGCGTCCCGGGGCGGGCGGCGGGTGGTGGCGATGGGCCGCGCCGATCTGATCGGCATGTACCGGGCGGCGGGTCTGCGTCCCGTCGGCCGTACCGTCCGCAGCGGGGCGGTCGCATTCGACGTGCTCACCGCTGACGTGGCGGAGCTGTCGCGGGGCGCGGCGGGTCGGCATGCGGCGACCGTGGCCCGGTTGGCGGCCGGGGTGGACTGGCGGCTGGACGCGCCGTTCGCGCCCCGGCCGGACGGCTGCGAGCACGGTGGGGCCTCGTTCACCGCGATCGGCGCGGACTTCCGCACGCTCGAGCGGCGTCACGAAGTGGTCGCGGCCGACGTGCTCGACGCCTGGTTCCCGCCGGCTCCCGGGGTACGCGCGGTGCTCGCCGAGGACGCCGGGTGGCTCGCCCGCACCTCACCGCCGACCGGTGCGGAGGGCTTGCTCGCCGAGCTCGCCGCGGTCCGCGGCCTGCCCCCGGAGACGCTCGCGGTCGGCGCCGGCTCCTCCGACCTGATCTTCCGGGCCTTCGGCCGGTGGCTGACGCCGACGAGCCGAGTCCTGCTGCTGGACCCGGGGTACGGCGAGTACGCCCATGTCACGGAGCGGGTGATCGGCTGCCGCGTGGACCGGTTCCGGCTGCGGCCCGAGGAGGGCTGGCGCATCGACCCGGCCAGGTTGTCGGCGGTCACGGCCGACGGGTCGTACGACCTGGTCGTCGTGGTCAACCCGAACAATCCGACCGGCCGCCACGCACCGGCCGCGGAGCTGCGTGCGGTCATCAGCGCGGCCCCGGAACGGACCCGGTGGTGGATCGACGAGGCGTACCTCGGCTACGTGGATCCCGCCGAGTCGCTCGCCCCGTTCGCCGCGAGGGACCCGCGCGTGGTGGTCTGCACCTCGATGTCGAAGACGTACGCCCTGTCCGGTGTGCGGGCCGCATATCTGGTCGCCGAGGCGGACACGGCTGCGGAGCTGCGCCGGTGGACCCCGCCGTGGGTGGTCGGGCTGCCGGCTCAGCTCGCGGCCGTGGCGGCCTTGCGCGACCCGGCGTACTACACCGGCGTGCTGCGGCGTACGCACGAGCTGCGGCGTCGGCTCGCCGCCGACCTGGCCGCGGTCGACGCCTCGGTCACGGTCGGGGAGTCGGTGGCCAACTTCCTGACGCTGACCCTGCCGCAGGGCGGGGCGAGCGCCGCGTCCCTGGTCGCGGAGTGTCGGCGTCACGGTGTGTTCCTGCGGGACCTGTCACCGCTGTCGTCGTCGTACGAGGGTCGCACCGTGCGTGTGGCGGTCCGTGACACCGGCGAGAACGCCCGCATCGTGGACGCCTACCGGGCCGCGCTCGGTGAACTGCACGCGGACTCCCCCGCTTTGTCGGGTGCCGGGGCGGCACGGTGACCTCGGTGGCCGCGCTGGCTCCATGGCTGGGCGGAGCGTTGCTGGTGAGCGGTGTGCTCGTGGGGGCGTCGCGACGACGGGAGTTGGTCGTCCGGTGGTGTGCGTGGGCGGTGGGTGTGCCGGTGGTGACGGCCGCGTTCTGGTGGGGCCGGCCCGGGATCGCCCTGCTCGCCGGGGCTGTCGCGGTGGTGGCCGTGTGGGAGTTCGGCGCGCTGACTCGGCTGCCTCGTTCCGACCGGGTGGTGCTCGCGGCAGGTGTGACAGGGTTGGTCGTCGCCGCGGTGTCGGTGCCGGACCAGCTCTGGCGGGTGGGTGGGGTCGTGGCCCTGGCTTTGGTTGCCCTGCCGCTGGTGAGCGGTGATGCCGAGGACGGCTTGCGGCGGCTCGGCACCGGTCTGCTCGGCTTGGTGTGGCTGGGTGTGCTGGCCGGGTTGGCGCCGCTGGGGACGCTCGGTCTGGCGGTGTTCGCCGCGGTGTCGGTCGCCGACGTGGTGGCGTACTTCGCCGGACCTCGCCTGGGCGGTCCCCGGTTGTCGCCGCTGTCCCCGGCGAAGCGGTGGAGCGGAACGCTGTGCGGCGCGGCGGCGGGTCTGGCCGTCCTCGCGCTGCTGTCGGCGTGGAGCTGGCCGGCCGCGGTGGCGGTGGCCGTCGGCGGGCCGGTGGGCGACCTGGTGGAGTCCCTGGTCAAACGCGGTGCCGGGGTCAAGGACTCGGGCCGGTGGCTGGCAGGGGCCGGGGGGCTGCTGGACCGGATCGACTCGCTCGTGGGGGCGTTGGCGGTGGTCGTGGTGCTGGGGTGAGCGGGCCGGCGTGTACGGACCGGGCCGCGCGCCCGTAGCCGATCCCGGACCTGGGCTGCTGCCCCCGGGGGTTCCCTGGGCTCACGCTGCTCTGGCGTTGTCCAGCTGAAGCGCCGCGCGCAGCCAGTCGTCCGCGGAGCCCGGGGTCGGCTGCGGGCTGCTGCCCGGCGGGGTCAGGACGACGGCGGCCAGTTCCCAGTACTGGTTCAGGCGCGCTTCGGCGGAGAGGCGGGCGGCCAGCGAGCGGCGGAACTGCTGGGTGTCGCGGCTGCGGTACGCGCTCGCGTACGCGGCGACGTAGGCGTCCAGGGCCTCGCCCGGCTGCGGGGCACGTGCCCGGCGCAGGTGGGGAGTTGCGAGTTCGAAGGCCTCGATGAGGCCCGCGTACAGCACGACGGCGCCGTCGGCCCCCGCCACTCGGTGCACCTCCGGTTGGGTCTGCCGGCCGTCCGGGCAGGGCGCGGTCGTCATCGCGTGCAGCCGGGCGAAGGCCAGTACCTGAGAGGGGTGCGGCTCGTCCGGCGGCTGAGGGACGGCCGCCTCCAGGAATGCCGTGGTGGCCCGGCGCGGCATACGCGGTGGCAGCCAGGCACGCCAGAACCTGGCCAGGGGTGCGGTGCTCGGCGGGGTGTTCAACGCACTGAGCAGCCGCAACCGACCGGCGCGCCGGCCCGGCGGGCAGTCGCGCACCAGTTGGAGTGCTGCCTCGCGCCAGCGCAGGGTCTTCAGTTCGCTGCCGAGCTCGCTCAGACGGCTGTCGAGGGCACTCTCCAGCGCACGGCCGGCTGCCTCCTCGTCGTCCAGGACGCGGCGTATCTCGGGCAGGGGCAGGTCGAGGGAGCGCAGGGAACGGATCAGCTGCAGACGTTCCAGGGCCGGGGGGCCGTAGCGGCGGTGCCCGCCACTGCTGCGCGCGGCCTCCGGGAGCAGGCCTTGGTCGGAGTAGAAGCGGACGGTCTTCACGGTGGCACCGGCGCGCTCGGCGAGCTCCCCGATGCTCCACAACAGCTCATGAACAGTGGACAGTTGAACCTCCCTTTAGGGGAGTTCCTACGGTACCGGGACGCGGGCCGGGGCAGACGCCGTGGTCCGCGGACGATGACGTACGCGACCGGCGCGCGTCACGAGACCAGTCCGGGGAGGACTTTGTGCACGTGTTCATCATGGTGGCGGGTGCGTTCACCGGGACCCATGTCTGGCAGGAGACGGCCGCGCGGCTGGTCGCGGCGGGCGGCACGGCACAGGTGGTGCCGCTGACGGACCTCGACCCGGACCGGTCCGCCACGGCGCCGCACGTCGGTCTGGAGACGCACATCGAGGACGTGCTCGCGGCGATCGACGCGGTGGACGCGACGTCCGGGCGGCAGATCGTGCTCGTCGGTCACGACTACGGGATCCACCCGGTGCTCGGCGCCGCCGACCGGCGTGCGGAGCGCATCGCGCGGGTCGTCTGTCTGGACAGCGGGATGCCGCAGAACGGTGTTCCGGCGCTGGCCGCCGTGCCGGACCAAGTGCTGCGTGCGCAGCTCGCCGAACGGGCCGAGGCAGGCGAGCGCGAGGGGGTGCTGGCGCCACCGGCCCTTGAGGAGTGGGAACGCTGGGGCAGCACCGATGGCGTCGGTGAGGCGGACCTGGCGCGGCTGACCGCCCTGGCGCTCCCGCAGCCGCTGGGCACCCTGTTCCAGCCACTGCGGCTGACCGGAGCGGTGGCAGCGATTCCCGTCACCGGCGTGCTGTGTACCCGCAACGGTGCCAGCATCGACATGCTGCAAAGGCTCGTCGACTTCGGCGATCCCGCGCTGGCCGTCCTGACGCAACCTCAGGTCACCTTCTTCGAGCTGCCCACCGGGCACTGGCCGATGTTGTCCTGTCCTGGCGCGCTGGCGGAGGTGCTGCTGCAGGCCGCTGCCGGTGAGGGGCACCGTCTGCGGCCGGCCGGCGACGACGCGTCGACGCCCGCCCATCTGCGTCCGTTCCCCGTGGACGTACCCGAACTGCCGCGCGACCGCCAGGGTCCTGTCGATCTGTACGTCCCCGAGGGCGAGGGCCCGCGACCGGCCGTGGTGTTCGTGCACGGCGGGCCGGTGCCCGAGGGAGCCCGGCCGAGCCCGCGCGAGTGGCCGACCCTGATGGGACACGCCCGCCTGGCCGCCGCCGAGGGCATGGTCGGCGTGGGCCTCGAGCACCGTCTCCACGACGTCGCGGACTACGAGCGTGCCGCCGCGGACATCGCCGCCGGGGTGGACAGGGTGCGGGCCGACCCCCGGGTGGACCCCGACCGGGTCGCCCTGTGGTTCTTCTCCGGCAGCGGCCCCCTCACCGCGGACTGGCTGGCACAGCCGCCCGCCTGGCTGCGCTGCCTGGCCGCCTCCTACCCCGTCCTGGCTCCCCTTCCCGCCTGGGGCATGGCCGGCAGCCGCTTCCATCCCGCCAGGGCGATCCGACAGGCCGGGTCTCTGCCCGTCGTCGTCCTCCGTGCCGGGCTGGAGTCACCCGAGATCGCCGCGACCGTCGACGCGTTCGTGACCGCGGCCGACGAGTGCGCGGCGCGGCTCGAACTGGTCGACGTGCCCAACGGCCACCACGGGTTCGAAACCATCGACCCACCGGAGGAGACGGTCCCTGCCGTGCGCCGGGTGATGCGCTCAGTGGTCACCCACCTGACCGGGTGACTCCTCCGGTCACGGCGGCGGACTCAGCGCCGTGACGGAAGGCGATGCGGCGGGCCTGCTGCGGTTCTCCCCCCGCAACCGTGGTGGCGCTGGCACCACCTCATGCAGGGGGCGGACACCATTCTGCCGCCGGAGCATGACTTCGATACTGAGCACCATGACCCATTCACTGGTGCTTCCGGCAGGCCCGCCCACGCGAGGAGAACGACAGAGGAAGAGCAAGGGGAGTGACTTCTCCGCATTGTCACGGCGCATAGCCGAGGCCGGGCTTCTCCGGCGCCGTCCGCTGTATTACACGGTCCGTTTCGGACTGGTCGCCCTCGCACTCGCCGGGTGCGTCGGCGCGTTCATCGCACTGGGGGACACCTGGGGCCAGCTGTTCGTCGCCGTCGCCCTGGCCGTGGTCTTCGGCCAGCTCGGACTGGCCGCCCACGACCTCGCTCACCGGCAGGTCTTCTCCGGTCGGCGGTCCAGTGAGGCGGGGGGACTGCTGGTCGCCGACCTGTTGCTGGGCATGAGCTACGGGTGGTGGATGAACAAGCACACCCGGCACCACGCGAACCCCAACCACGAGGGAAAGGACCCGGACGTCTCGCCGGACATTCTCGTCTGGTCGCGCCGACAGGCGCGCACCGCCCGGGGTCTGCCGCGTTTCATCGGAAAGCACCAAGCCGTGCTGTTCTTCCCGCTGTTGACCCTGGAAGGGCTGAACCTGAGCTTCAGCAGCTTCCGGGCCCTGAAAAGCCCGTCGATGAAAAAGCCGGCACTGGAAGGCTCTCTGCTGGTGGCGCATTTCGTGGTGTACTTCGGGGGACTGTTCACCGTCCTCTCCCCCGCCAAGGCGCTTCTCTTCCTCGCCGTCCACCAAGGCCTGTTCGGGATCTACCTCGGTTCGGTGTTCGCACCCAACCACAAGGGGATGCCGATGATCGAGGAGGGGACCTCGCTGGACTTCCTGCGCCGCCAGGTCCTCACCTCACGCAACGTCCGGGGTGGCGCACTGGTCGACGCCTTCATGGGCGGGCTCAACTACCAGATCGAGCACCACCTCTTCCCGAGCATGCCGACACCCGCGCTCGCCGGGGCCCAGGTCATCACCGAGCGGTACTGCGCGGAGTTGGGCATCCCCTACCACCAGACCGGGCTGATCGCCTCGCACCGGGAGGCGCTGCGTCACCTCAGGAGCGTCGGCGAGCCGCTGCGTGCCCCGGCAGACGGCTGAACCGGTCTCCTCGGCCGCATGGGCAGGCACCATCAGGGGCGCGTACGGCCCGATGTCACTCCGCCGCTTCACCCCGGCGGCGGGCCCGCGCCCGTTCACCCGCACCCCGTGCCTTGCCCATGAGCCGGTCCCGACCCCACGACAGCAGGAAGGCCAGGGGCGTGACGAGGAGACCGAGCAGCAGTGCCTGGTCCCAGTCCATGCCGTCTCTTCGATAGCGCAACATCAATACGATCAGGGCGTAGGCCAGCACGACGAACAGGGCGATCTTCAACGGTTTGGGCACTGTCATGAGCCCTCAAGTGCCCTGCTTCCTCAGGGACACGGCGGAATCTCGCCCCTCACTTCTCCCCCCGAGGCCCGTCGGCAGCCGAAGCCAGGTGTCAGACCGGGCGGATCGCGCCCTTGATCGCCGCCTGGCCGGCGAAGAACACCGACTCCTCACAGATGAGCGCTCCCGGACCCGGGGCGTGGATCATCATGCCGTCGCCGCTCCAGATGCCGACGTGACTGAGGTCGTCATGGAAGAAGACCAGGTCGCCGACCTGGACATCGGCGAGCGAGACCTGCACTCCGGCCCCCCACTGGGCCTGGGTGCTCCGGGGAAGCATGACACCGACAGCCTTCCACGCGGCCTGCGTGAGCCCGGGGGCGTCGTACGAGCCGGGCCCGACCGCACCCCACACGCAGGGCCGACCGATCTGCGCCCGGGCGAAGACGATGACCCGCTCGGCCTGTGTGCTGTGGCCGCCGGCCGGCACCGGCCAGGAACCGGCGAAGTCGCCCGGTGTGTAGGTGGTGGAGGGCGGTTGGTGCGCGGCGAGGCTTTCCGGGGCGGGCGGGGCGGCGGCAACTGCCAGTGCGGCAGGGGCGGATGCAGTGACCGGCTCTGTGGCCGCCCCCGCCAGGGCGGTCGCCGCCGGCCACGGTGCCGGGATGTCGGGCAAGCCCACCTCACTGTAGGGGGCGGTCACTTCGACCGAACGACCGTCGCTGTAGAAGGCGGTGGGGTCGAGTGACGGAGACGCGGCGTACGGCGCGGTGGGCTGTGGGCCGGACTCCCAGGCGGGCCCGGGTGCGGGCGCTGCCGGTACGGGCGTTGGTGCGGGCTCGTACAGCGACCACGGCGCCCCATCGCCGTCGAAGGCCGACGGTGCCTCGGCTGCCGGTGCGCTTGCGACCGGCCGGAGCTCGCCCTCCGCAGCCTCTGCGGTACGCGGGCCGGGGAGCTCGGGGAGGAGTTCGGTGGCCGGGGCCGGGGCCGGGACCGATCCGGCGGTCAGCTCCAGCGCACCACCGGTGGACGCCTTGGGTGCTTCGAGGGCGCGGAGTTCCTCGGGACGCTCAGCGGGGCGCACGGGACGTGCTTCCTGGGGCGCGCGGTCGGGGCGGACCGGCGCCTTTCGCTGCGCGTGCCAGGCCGGCACGGACGGGCCGAACTTGGCGCGGGCGGCGTCGAACCACTGGCGGGCGAAGCTTCCGACCGCCGGCTCCATCTCGTCCTCGGACCGGCTTTGGACGGCCGCGCCCCGTTGACGCGGGATCGCGAGGGCGCGGGTCGCGTTGAAGGTGCCCGTATCGCTCTCGGCCCGGTCGTAGAGGTTGTTGACCCGCCGCCGGACCTCCTCGGGGCTCGGCGCCTCGCTCTCACTGGCCAACGCGGGCACCAGCCAAGGGGGTCACTCCGGGGAGCGGGGTTCGTTCCAGCGCCATGGAGAGGCACTCCTTCCGTCCGAGAGCGCACGAGAACCACCCGTCCATCGGCAGAAGTCGTGCACGCGGTAACCAACTTAACCAACTTGTGAGCCTTCCGTGAAGATCGAAGTCGTGAATGCCCTATATGCTTCTGTGACCTTCACCCCTCCCGCCGCGCCACCGAGACGTTCTGTAACCGCCCTGGAGCCCGCGCGTGACGCCCTATCGGCGTTCGAGGAAGCTCGCCATGGTCAACAGCAGCAGCATGGTGCCGGAGAACGCGCCGGCACCGACCAACACGGCGTGTGCGGGCGTCGCACCGTCGAGCCGGGCGAGCAGACCACCACCCAGGCCCACGACGACTGCGAGTTGCAGCATCAGTGCCAGCCAGATCATCCGGGTGCCGGACATGTGGAAGACCCCCCTTGAATCGACGCGGCCACAACAGGCGCGCCCCCAGGAAACGGGGGAACCGCCGACGCGATCCATGGAACCTGGCCCTCGCTCTTATCGACCTCGGCCAGTACCCGGAAGCCGCCGACCTCCTTCGCCGGACCCTCACGTACTACGAAGACGTCCTCGGCCCCGACCACCCCGACACCCTTACGGGCCGCAACAACCTGGCCCTCGCCCTGGACCACCTCGGCCGGCACCAAGAGGCCGCCGACCTCCTTCGCCGAACTCTCACCGACTCCGAACGAACTCTTGGTCCGGACCACCCCGACACCCTGGCCAGCCGCAACAACCTGGCCCTCGCGTTGCGCCACCTCGGTCGCCATCAGAGGCGATCGGCGGCACCCCGCCGCAGCCCGGGCGGTACTTCGAGAACACCACCGACGTCACCGTCGCCGACAACGCCACGGCGGAGTCGCAGATCTCCGTGACCGGCGTGGCGGGCAACGCCCCGGCCGCGTTGAAGGTCGGTGTGGACGTCAAGCACACCTACCGCGGTGACCTGGTGCTGTCGCTCGTCGCGCCCGACGGATCGGTCTACCCCTTGGAGGACTTCGCCGACGGTGACAGTGCGGACGACGTGGTGAAGACGTACACGGTCGACGCCTCGTCCGAGACCGCGTCCGGGACGTGGAAGCTCCGCGTCCGCGACATCGCGACGCAGGACACCGGGCGGATCGACGCCTGGAACCTCACCTTCTAGCAACAGCCGTACCCCCACCTCACACCTTGCGCCTCTCACCTTGCGTCACCTATCGACATTCGATAATTTCCCATCGTAAGTCGATTGGGGGATGGATCATGGGGAAGCTGACGCTGTGCGCGCTGCGCGCCGTGCTCGTGGTGCTGCTCGTCGGCACCGTGCTCGTACAGGCGTCGATGGCGGGGGCGCTGGTCAGCGGGAGCGATCCGGAGGACGGGTCGCTCCCGCTGACCCCGCTGCGGGTGATCACGATCCTGGGCCTGGCGTCGGCCCAGGCCGCCCTGGTCTGCGTATGGCGCCTGGTGACGATGGTGCGGCGCAGGACGGTGTTCTCGCGCGCCGCCTTCCGGTACGTGGACGTCGTGATCGGCGCGCTCGTGCTGGCGGCCCTGGTCTGGTTCGGGGTCACCGTCCTCAACGCGCCGGGTCAGCGGGCCGACCCGGGCGTCACCGTCATCATGGGCGGGATCGGCCTGGCCATCCTGGGGGTCGCGCTCATCGTGCTCGTCCTGCGGATGCTGCTCGCCCAGGCCGTCGCGCGCGACGTCGAGGCCTCGCAGATGCAGGCCGAGCTGAACGAGGTGGTCTGATGTCGATCACCAGGGGCATCGGGATGATGCCACCCGGGGAAGATCGCCGTCGTCGGCCGGTCAGTGGCATGACCTGACACTTCGCGGGTACGCGCGTCCCGTGTCGTACGAATACTCGAAGAACCCGGCGGACTCCACGGATCAGGAAGTGGAAGGCAACGGCCGCCATCCGGTGTCCACCGGCGTCGCCCCCGCCTCCGCGGCGTTCGACGACGACACCGGGATCGCCGAGGCCCGGGACCTGGCCCGCGCCTTCTTGACCCGGGTGCAGTCCGAGCACGGAATGCCGGTGTCCGGCCGGGCCATGGGCATGGTGCAGCTCGTCGTCAGCGAGCTGGTCACCAACGCCCGCAAGTACGCTCCCGGCCCCTGCCTGCTGACCCTGGACCTGGTGGGCGGGGCCGTGCGGATCAGCGTATGGGACAGCGGCACCGAGCTGCCGACGATCCTCGCCCCCGACCCCGGGCGGATCGGGCAGCACGGCCTCGAGATCGTGGCCGCGGTCTGCGTCGGCTTCGCGATTCACCGTGAGCCGGTCGGAAAGCGCGTGACCGCCGACGTCATGCTCGCCGACGACCCCGGCGGATCCGCGGCCGGCCGCCAGATGCTGTAGGACCGCCGCGAACCACCCGGGCCAGCCGAGAACCCGCCCGGGCCCCTCGGGGTGTCGGCCTCCGCGCGCCCCGCGGACGCGTGGCACCTACTCCGCCGTCACGATGCGCTCCACCGCGGCCGTCACCAGCGCCTCACGCTCCGCCTCCGAGAAGACGTCCGGCAGGGTGAGCTGCTCGACGATCAGCCAGTTCAGCGTCAGCATGAGCAGTTTGACGGCCGTGGCGTCGCCCGGGAGCCCGGACGCCTCGTGGTAGGCGACGTTGGCGTCGACGTCGGCCCGGACCCGCCCGGTGAGGACCTTCCGCAGTTCGGGGCGGCGAGTGGCCTCCAGGCGCAGTTCGAGCAGCGCCAGGTAACCGGTGCGGAAGGCGGCGACGCGGCCGACGAGCTCACGCATCAGTCCGACGTAGGTCTCTCGGTCGCGGCCGGCCTCCCGCTGTCGGGCGATCGTCTCCTCGTCGGGCTGGAGGCGCTCGTAGACCCGGGCGCCGGCCTGGGTGAACAAGTCGTCGCGGTTGGCGAAGTAGTTGGATGCCGTGCCGACGGGGACGGCAGCCTCAGCGTCCACGGCACGGAACGTCAGGCCGCGCGCCCCTTCTCGAGCCAGTACCTCGATCGCCGCATCGACCAGAGCCGCGCGCCGCTGGTCATTCCGCCTCACCATTGACACCACTCCATGTGTAGTACTACGTTCAGACCACTGCACCCAGAGTACTGCAAGCATGCGCTTCACATGGGGGATCACTGTGCGAAAGCTCGTCTATTACATCGGCGTCACGCTCGACGGCCGTATCGCCGGCCCCGGCGGCGAGTTCGGCTTCTTCCCCCAGGGCGACGAACAGCAGGCCGCCGCCTACTCGACCTGGGTGAACGCCCTGTATCCGGAAACCGTCCCGACCGCCTACCGCACGGCCGTGGGCTTGGCGAAGGCCCCCAACCGGCGTTTCGACACCGTCGTCATGGGCCTCGGCACGTACCGCCTCTCCCTCGACAACGGCGTCACCAGCCCTTACACGCACCTGCGCCAGTACGTCGTGTCGAGCACTCTCAAGCCGGACACCGACCCGGCCGTCACCGTCGTGGCGGGCGACCCGCTCGGTCTCGTCCGCGAACTCAAGGGTGAGAGCGGCGCGGGCCAGGACATCTGGCTGTGCGGTGGGGGCCGGCTCGCGGGCAGCCTGTTCCCCGAGATCGACGAGCTGCTGATCAAGACCTATCCGGTCGTCGCCGGGAGCGGCATCCCGGTGGTGGAGGGCGATTTCGACCCCACCGTCTTCGATGTCGCCGAGCGCACCGCGTTCCCCAACGGGGTCACCCTCACCCGCCTCACCCGCCGCTAGCGCGGCCTTCTGCACCGAGGGGTGGGAACCGGCAGGGTCACCTCCACGGCCGGGCCGACCGGGTTCAGTAGTCGAGGTCGATGTAGTCGATGTCGTTGATGGCGACGTCCGAGAGGCCGGGGGCGCGGGTTCCGCCGTCCTGGAAATAGGTCTCCTTGAAGCCGTCGGCGATGATCTGACGCAGTTGCCGGTCGTCGGCGCCTGCTTCACGGGCGTCGAACAACTGCTGCGCGTACGCCGGGGGAAGGTGCACGGTGAGGCGGCGGAAGCGGCCGTCGTCGGTGGTGCCGATCGGCGCCGTGTAGCCGAAACGTGCTCTCGTCTCCACTGTGATCCCACCTCTGGCGGCGGCCTCCTTGCGTCGGCGTCTGCGGACCTGGGGCTGCCACCGGGACCGGACGGCGGCATCGATCCGCCGCTGGATGTCCTCCGGTGGGCGCTTGCGCTCGCCCGTGCGGTAGCGCTCCACGGACCGCTGACTGACCCCCAGTTCCGCCGCGACGGCCCGGGTCGTCTTCAGCTGCCTCAGCAGGAAGTTGATGCGGCCCTTGAGGGTCTTCGGCGGAGTGCGGGTGAAGGCCTCCTGGTCGGCGCGCTCGATGGCGTCGTCGATCTCTCCCACGGCGTGCGTTCCTCTCGCAGGTCGGCGCTACTCGCCTTCGTCCAGGACGGCGTCGCCGCCCTTGACGTGGCGGGCGGGGTTCAGGCCCTTCTCCATCAGGTCGACCGCCCAGAGCATCTCCTGGACGCCTTCGGGCTTCGCCAGGCCCGGGGCGGGTCCGAGACGGAAGCCGCCGGGCTGGGCCTTGCCGGAGGCCGCGTAGGGGAGGAAGTCCAGCGGCGAGGGGCCGGGGCTCGGGTAGACGACGCAGTCGGACAGCACCGCGAGCGGGTACCGGCCCGTCAGCTTGGCCATGTTCAGCAGCTTGCGGTGCATGTTGACCCGCGCCTTGGAGATGACGGCCGCGCGGATGTCCGGGCGCCAGGTCGGCCGTTCCAGAGCCGGCCACCGCTCCCCCTGCTTGTAGTGGCGTCCCTGCGGGCGCTCACGAAGCTTGCCGATACCGCCCTTGACCGTGGCCTTGATCGCGGCGAGGACGGCGGCCAGGGCGGGGTCGGCGTCCTTGTACCGCTCCATCGCCATCAGGAACTGCCGGTCGTCCAGGTCACGGGTGACGCCCAGGTCGGCGAGGGTGTCGAGGTAGGCGCTCTTCAGCCGGTCGTGCCACGGGTCCAGGTACGCGCCCGTGTCGCGGCGCAGGTAGGCCTCCAGCGGCCGCACGTTGTAGCCCAGTTCCTGGGCGTAGGCGACCGTGTGGGTCTGGTACCAGGCGGGACCGGACGGCCGTACACCGGTCGGCGTGAAGGGGCTGGGCAGGCGCGGGTCCAGCTCGACGTGGCTCAGGTCGACGAGCCAGGAGCCGGGGATCTTCGGATTGAACTGGGGGCCGACGAAATGGACCGGGCCCGACAGCCCGACCGTGAGCCGGGCGGCCGCCGCGAGGAACGCGGTGTTGAGGTCCAGGCCGACCGCGTAGGGCAGATGGCACTCCTCGTCGCTCAGCAGGTCCACCTCACGCACCCACTGGTAGGCCTCCTCGTCGAGGAACCCTCCGCTCCAGCCGGAGTCGACGACCACGGGATGCTCCGGGGTGGCCTCGGGCGGCGCCGGGTCCACCGGATCCGTCCCGAGCGAACCGGGGTTGTGGCCCGGCACCCAGTTGCCCGTGGCCTCGTCCCGGACCGCGCGGGTGGGCGGACGCAGCGCCGTCATCAACTCCAGGCCCGACACGGCGGTACTGCCGCGGGGGGTGATGACGCGCCGGGCGTAGACGCCGAGCACCCGGGCGATGTCGGCGGGTTCCATCTGCGTCACACCCGGCCACGACCGCTCGTCCAGGGCGTCCCACGACAGGACCGCCAACTGCACGCACTGCCGCCGGCCTTCCTGGGCCTTGCGGTAGATCCGGGCCCAGGGACCGAATCCACGCTGCGTCAGCTGCCAACCCGCCTTCAGCACCTGCACGACGACCGGGTGATCGGCGGGCAGGCGCAACGAACGACGCTGTTCGTGGCCCTCCAGACGCTCGGGCAGTCCCAACCGCACCGCGCCGGCCGGGGTCAACACCACCAGCGGGTCGGCGTCCTTGCCGTTGCGGTGCAGGCGTGGCGCCCCGAGGCCCGACTCGCGCAGCGTCCACTCCACCAGCTGCGGCACGGAGGTGGCGGGGCAGTCGAGCACGAGGCCGTCGACGCCGTACGCCGAGCCGTCGCCGTCCAGCACGACCAGCGGTCCGTGTGGGTAACGCGGGTCGGCGGCGGGCGCGGCGGTCGGCTTCGTGCCGGGCCGTCGCGATGAGGTCGCGGGGTGACGGGCGGGCCCTGCGGATGGGGTCGCCGTCCGTGTCGGGGCGGGGGCCGTCCAGGGCGCCGAGGTCCTGGCCGACTGGGCGGACGGCTGCGCAAGCGGCACCGGGTGGGC
>NZ_JAKEIO010000003.1 GCF_021474405.1 [Streptosporangium] indianense | reverse complement strand
ACCCCCACACGCATCCCCCGAACAGAACGTTCACGCACGCCGCAACACCGCATCGAGCACCGCCGTCAGCGACCCGCCGGGGTCCCCCACCGCCCCACCCGACCGCCACGCGACGAACCCGTCCGGCCGGACCAGCACCGCACCGGCCCCCTGGACGCCGTAGCGGCCGAGGAAACGCTGGACGACCTCGGGGGACTCCTCCGCCCCGACCCGGTGGAAGGACAGACCGAGCGCGGCCGCCGGCTCCTGCCAGCCCGTACCGTCCGGACCGGCGAGGAGCCAGAAGTCACCGTCGAGGAGATCGTGCAGGGCGACGTCCTTGCCCTCACGGACCAGGGGAATGTGCGGAGCACGGGTGCCGGGACGGCCGGTGGGGGCCGTCGGGTCCTCGACGACGGCCGTGTCGTCGTCACCGGCCTCCCGCAGGACCGCGTCCGACCGGTACACGTGCCCGAACAGCACCGTGCTCTCCGGGCGGTGCCGGGCCGCGGCCGCCTCGTCGAGGCCGCTGCGCTGGAGGTAGCGGATGACGCCCTGGTCGACGGTGAACTCGGCGACCGGGGCCCGCTCCTGCTCGTAGGTGTCCAGCAGACCGGCACCCGCCTGCCCGCGCAGCACCCGCGCGAGCTTCCAGGCCAGGTTGTGCGCGTCCTGGATGCCCATGTTGCCGCCGAACCCGCCGGTGGGCGGCATGACATGGGCGCAGTCGCCCGCCAGAAGCACGCGTCCGGAGCGGAAGCGGTCCGCCACCCAGGCGGCGATCTCCCAGCTCGTCGCGGACTCCAGCGTCACCGGCAGGTCGGGCACCCCCACCGCGGCCCGCACCAGCTCCACGCACTCCTCGGTGCCGAAGCCGCGGTGGTCGGCCCCCGGCGGCAGGCTCGGCGCGAGCACCCAGCGGTCGGAATCAGCCCCGCCGAGCTTGCCGAGCACCCCCTTGACGACCGGGTTGCTGACGAAGCACAGGAAGAAGGTGCGCCCCGCCACGTACGGGTCGAGGTCGGCGTGGAAGACGATGTTCATCTGCCCGCCGAACACCCCCGGCCCGTGATGGCCGATGCCGAGGGAGGTGCGGATCGGCGCCCGTGAGCCGTCGGCGGCGATCAAGTACCGTGCCCGCACCACCCGTTCGGCACCGTCCGCACCGCGCAGCACCGCCGTGACACCGTCCGCGTCCTGGGTGAACTCCGTCATCTCGGTGGCGAACCGGATGTCCGCGCCGAGCTGCTCGGCCCGCTCCCGCAGCACCGGCTCGAGACGGTCCTGCCCGATCAGGGTCCAGCCGGTGGTGCCGACCTCGTGCCGGTCGAAGCGGAACGGCCCGTCGAACCGCCCGAGTTCCTTCCCGGTCAGCGACTCGGCCTGGAGGATGTCGCCGTACTGGGCGTGCGGGTTCTCCCGTGCCCGCACCGCCTCCTCCAGCCCCAGCGCACGCAGCAGCTCCATGGTCCGGGGGCTCGCGGCCTGCGCCCGGGGGTGTGCCGAAATCTCCGCGTGCCGCTCCACCAGCAGCGGCCGGATGCCCTGCCGGGCGAGGAACAGGGCCTGGGCGAGCCCCACCATGCTGCCGCCCACGATGAGTACTTCGGTCGTCTCGTCCGCCATACCGGCTCCTCGAAGGGTGTGGATTGCGTTCGGTTCGGCGGGCCGATGCAACACCCGGCGCCTCGAGGTGGGCTCGCGGCGCGGGTGAGCGGAACCCGCGCAAGGCCGCCCGCTCCCAGGCGGATTCGAGTGTCGTGCGAGGGGCGGCTGACAGGTTCGGGCCAGGCACGGAGGACAGCGCGAGGCCAGAAGGACGTCGCACGGCTCGAAGGAGGGCGAAAGCGGTGGTGGAGGCTTTGAGTGTGCTGGTGCTGACGGGCACCGGCCTGGTGGCGGGGGTGCTCTTCGCGGTCGCGGTGAGCGTGATGCCCGCGCTGGTCGCGATGTCCCCGGAGCGCTACGTGTCCACCCACATCCTGCTGGGCAGACGCTACGACCGGATCATGCCGTTCATCGTCACCGGCTCCACGGCCGTGGACGTGGGGTTCGCGGTGCGGGCGTCGGGCGGCCCGAGAGTGCTGTTCGCGGTCGCCGCGCTGTGCATGGCCGGGGTGGCCGTGGTGTCGCAGACCCGGAACGTACCGATCAACCGGACCGTCAAGCGGACCCGGCCCGAGGACCTGGGCCCCGGCTGGCGGGACCCCCGCCCCGCCTGGCGCGGCTGGCACCTGGTGCGGACCGTCCTCGCGATCGCGGGCTGCGCGCTGACCGCCGCCGCGGTGGTGCTGTCATGAGCCCCGTCGTCGTACGCCACCTGCCGGAGGGGCCGGAACGGGCGGCGGCCGATGCCCGGATGCGGGAGCTGCTGTCCCGCCCCGAGCCCGGCCCGGTGGCCGAGCGGCTCGCGCTGCTGCACTTCACGGGACGGCGCAGCGGGCGGCCGTACACCGTGCCCGCCGGGGTGCACTCCCTCGACGGCGCGCTGGTGGTGGCCACCGGCAGCGGCTGGCGGCACAACTTCACGGGCGGCGCGCCGGGCGAGCTCACCTGGCGGGGTGGGCGGCGGCCGGTGCGGTTCGCGCTGGTCGACGACGCGGAGCGCACCGCGCGCGGCTATCTGGAGCTGTACCGCCGCTACGGGGAGGAGGCCCCGCGCCGGCTCGGCATCGCGGTGCGCGGTGAAGGCGCCGTGGGGCTCGGCGAGTTCCGGGAGGCGGTCGCCCGGCACGGGCTCTCCCTGGTGGAGCTCACCCTCCTCACCCGCGCCCCGCAGGAGAACAGCGCCCCGCAGGAGAACAGCGCACCCCCATCACACGCGGAGAGCGAAAGGACGCCACGATGAGCGGAATCGCCGGCTGGGTGGACTTCGAGCGGGACCTGACACCGGAGGCGCCCACCGTACGGGCGATGGCGGCGGCACTCGCGCACCGCGGCCCGGACGGCTCCGGCGAGTGGATCGAGGGCCATGCCGCGCTGGCCCACCGGCACCTCGCCCTGACCGGTTCCGGGCACACGGGCGGACCGGCCCTCGTGGAGACGGAGGCCGGCGCCCCGGTGGCGGTGCTGACCCTGGATGGAAGCGTCACCAACCGGGTGGAGCTGCGCCGCGAACTGGCCGCGAAGGGGCACCGGTTCACCGGGGAGGACGACGCGGAGGTGGCGCTGCGCGCCTACCTGGAGTGGGGTGCCGCGTTCCCGGAGCGGCTGGAGGGCCTGTTCGCCCTGGCCGTGTGGGACGTACGCAGGCAGGAACTGCTCCTGGTCCGCGACCGGTTGGGGGTGAAACCGCTGTGCTACTTCCTGACGCCGTCCGGTGTGGTCTTCGGCTCCGAGCCCAAGGCGCTGCTGGCGCACCCGGCGGTCCGGCCGGTGGTCGACGCCGACGGGCTGCGGGAGCTGTTCGCGCACAGCCGCAAGCCGGGCACCGGGGTGTTCCGCGGCACGCGTGAGGTGCTGCCCGGCCACACGATGACCGTGCGGGCGCCGGGCACGGGCCACCGCCGCTACTGGTCGCTGCCCGCCCGCCCGCACACCGACGGCCTGGAGACCACCGTCGCCACCGTGCGCCGGCTGCTGGCGGAGGCGGTCGCCACCCATCTGCGGGCGGACGTGCCGGTCGGCGCGATGCTGTCCGGGGGCATCGACTCCAGCGCGCTGACCGCCCTCGCGTCCCGGGAACGGCGGGCCCGGGGCGGCCGGCTCCGGTCGTTCTCGGTGAACTTCTCCGGCTATGCGGAGAACTTCGAGCCGCACCCGACGATGCGCGCCACCCCGGACGCCCCCTACGCCGCCCTCGCGGCCGAACACATCGGAACCGAACACACCGAGATCCTGCTGGACACGGCGGCGCTCGCCGACCCGCGCACGCACGCCGCCGCCCTGCGCAGCCAGGACGCGCCCTCGCCGCTCGGCGACATGGACGTCTCGCTGCTGCTGTTCTTCGAGGCGCTGCGCGGCGCGGGCATCACGGCGGTGCTCTCCGGGGAGACCGCCGACGAGGTGTTCAACGGCTACTTCTGGGCGTACGACCCGGCCCACAGCAACTCCACGACCTTCCCGTGGGTCTCCTTCGAGCGCGGGCACGACGCGGCCGCCGGCGGTCTCGGCTGCTCGCTGGTGGACCGTACGCTCCGCAAGGAGCTGGACTTCATGGAGTACGCCGACCAGCACTACCGCGACGCGCTCACCGAGGTGCCGCAGGTGGCCGGGGAGACGCCGGCGGAGCGCAGGGCGCGCGAGGTGACCTATCTGGCGCTGACCCGGTGGGCCCCGACCCATCTGGACCGGGCCGACCGGATGAGCATGGCGCACGGGGTGCAGCTGCGCCCGCCGTTCTGCGACCGTGCACTGGTGGAGTACGTCTACAACGTGCCGGCCGAGTTGAAGCGGGTGAACGGCCAGGAGAAGAGCCTGCTGCGGGCCGCGGTCGCCGATCTGCTGCCGGAGCCGGTGCTCAACCGGCCCAAGAGCGCCTACCCGACCGTCCAGGAGGCCGCGTACGGCGAGTTCGTCCGGCACCGCTTCGGGGAGGTGGCAGGGGACCGGACGGCGCCGGTCGCCCCGCTGCTGGACGCCGAGGCGACCCGGGTGGCGCTGGGCGCGGCAGCGGCCCCCAGCGGTGCCTTCGCGTGGGTGGAACGGGCGAGCATGGAGATGGT
Organism: [Streptosporangium] indianense; assembly: GCF_021474405.1. Classification (GTDB taxonomy): domain Bacteria; phylum Actinomycetota; class Actinomycetes; order Streptomycetales; family Streptomycetaceae; genus Streptomyces; species Streptomyces indiaensis. The sequence goes on along the minus strand of NZ_JAKEIO010000003.1, from coordinate 131,676 downwards.
GCTCCAGCTGAACACGTGGCTCGCGGAATACGGGGTCGAGCTGGACGTGTGAGCCGGGGCGGGCGCCCTGCGCACACAACCGCGCAGAAATGTGCACCTTGTCATCCATGTGCGCGAAGCATAGGATGGCTGGAAGGCGAAGAGCGAGAATGTGGTAATCGGCTTCCGCTTTCGTCAGTTGTGTGCGCAGGGATATTGCTGGTTTCAACTTCTTTTCCGGCGGAGCGCAATTCTCCAGTAAAGGGTGGGTAATTTTCCCGGCCCCTTCGTGTGTTTGATGCTTCGCTAAAAAATGAGTGACGCAGGAAGGTGTGAAAAGCCGATGGCCGCCCCCCACACAGGCGGCTCACTCAGGGGGAATGCAGTGATAGAGATCGGTCTGCTGGGCTCCATGCGAATACGCAGGAACGGGGAGGACGTCACACCGTCGGCCCCCAAGCTGCGTCAGGTGCTGGCCCTGCTGGTGCTCAATGCCAACTCGCTGGTCAGCGTGGACCAGCTGTGCGAGGAACTGTGGGAGGACCACCCACCGCTCAGCGCCCTGACCACCTTGCAAACCTACATTTATCAACTGCGCCGCAGACTGCTTCTGGCCACCGGACAACACGGCGCGGCCTTCGGCTCCCGCCCACCGCACGGCTGTCCCGCCATCCTGACCAGGGTGGGCGGCTACGAACTGAGGCTGGACGACAAGCAGTCGGTGGACGCCTACCGGTTCGACCAGCTCACCGAACAGGGCATGGCACAACTGCGCACCGGCGCCGGGGAGGAGGAGGCGGCCCTCACCCTCAAGGCGGCCCTCTCCCTGTGGCACGGCGGAGCCCTGGTCGACGTCAGCACCGGGCGCCGGCTTTCGGCCTGGTCGACCCAGCTGGAGGAACGCCGTAAGAGCGTCCAGGAGCAACGTTTCTCCCTGGAGCTCGAACTCGGCCGCCACCACGCCGTCCTGGACGAACTGTCCGAAGCCTTCCGCGCCCACCCCACCCACGAGGCGTTCGCCGGGCAGCTGATGCGGGCCCTGCACCGCTGCGGCCGCCGCCCGGACGCACTCAACACCTTCCGCACCCTGCGCAGCCATCTCGTCGAGGAACTCGGACTGGAGCCCTCCGCGCAGCTCCAGCGCCTCCACCAGGAGGTGCTCGCCGACCGCGGCCACCTCAGGGGGCCGGCCCAGGCCAAGACCGAGTCCGCGTCCGGCGGACGCCGGCTCGGGCCCGGGCCGGCCCAACTGCCGGCCGACACCGGTGACTTCGTCGGGCGGGAACGTGAACTCGACCAGCTGGAGACCTTCCTCGGCGCGGACCGGCCCAGCACCGGCATGCGGGTGGTGGAGGTGCACGGCCCGCCCGGCGTCGGCAAGAGCGCCTTCGCCGTGCGCGCCGCGCACCGGCTGCGCCCGCGCTTCCCGGACGGGCAGCTCTTCATCGACCTGTCCGCCGTCGGTGAGGGCGCCCAGCAACTCGCCGACGTGCTGTCGGCCTGCCTCACCGCGTGCGGCATCCAGCGCGAGAAACAGCCCAGCGGACTCGACGAGCTCAGCAGGCTCTTCCGCACCTGGACCGCCGACCGCAGGGTGCTCGTCGTCGTCGACGACGCCCTCACCGCCTCCCAGATCCGCGCCGTCCTGCCCGGCGGGTCCGGCTGCGCGGTGATCGCCACCAACCGCTACCGGGCGCACAGCCTCTCCACCGGCCGCAAGATCGTCCTGCCCGCCCTGTCCCCGGAGGAGTCCCTCCAGCTCTACGACCGGGTCGCCGGGGAACGCTCCCGGCAGGAGGACCCCACGGCAGTGCAGGAGCTGACGGGGCTGTGCGAGGGACTGCCCCTGGCGATCAGGGCGGTGGCCGGCCGGCTCACCGCACGGCCCGGCTGGTCGGCGGCCCGGCTGGCGCTGCGACTGCGCGGCAACCCCCGGATGCTGCTCGAACTCCCCGACGGCACCCAGTCGCTGATGACCACGGTGGCCGCCAGCCACCGGCACCTGCCCGCCCCGTCACGGGAGTTGCTGCGCCTGCTGCTCCAGCGCGAGCGCCCCCGATGGAGCCTCGACGAGGTGGTGACCCGGCTGCGCCCCGGCATCGGGGACGCCGAGACCCTCCTCGAATACCTCGTCGACGTCCACCTCGTGCAGGAGCTCCTGACCCCGGACGCCCGGCTGCTGTACTCCGTGCCCCGGCTCACCCGGCAGGCCCTGATCCTGCTGTCGCGGGACGCGCCCGCGGGCGACGTACCGAACGGCCGGATGGTCGGCGCAGGCGCCGTCCGCGGCACCGGCGTCACCCTGATGAAGGCCGACGTCCGCCGGTAACAGGACCCCTCACGGCCCGCCGCACCCCCCGGGTGCGGCGGGCCGTCGTGCTGTCCGCCACCGGCCGGTGGCGCGCCAGCGGTTCTCCAGGCGCCTTCGAGAGCGTCTCGACCCCCGCCGACCAGGGTGAACACAGCACCGACAAGCCGGGAGGACATCGTGCACCGAACGCTGATCGTGGCGAGGATGGACCTCGCCGACGCCGAGGGCGTCGCGCAGGTCTTCGCCGATTCGGACAGCACCGAACTGCCGCATCTGGTGGGGGTGTCGAGGCGGACCCTGTTCGCGTTCCACAACCTGTACTTCCACCTGGTGGAGGCCGACCAGGACATCGCGCCGAACCTGTACAAGGCCCGCAGCCACCCGCTCTACGAGGAGATCAACACCCGGCTCGGCCAGTTCATCTCGCCCTACGACCCCGACTGGCGCGAGCCCAAGGACGCCATGGCCGTCCCCTTCTACTCCTGGACGCCCCAGGAGGGCCCGCAGACCAGCGCCCCGCGTTCGGCGAACCTGGGCGGTGCCCGATGAGCGCCCCCGCCACCACCAAGGTCTCCGCGCACGAGGTCGCCGCCAACACCAAGCGCGGCGGCGACATCCGCGTCACCCTCAGCCCCAAGACCGTGGGCTGCACCTCGGGCTTCGGCGGAGTGCTGCGGCTGGCCCCCGGCCACCACGTCACCGAGCACCTCCACCCGTACTCCGAGGAGTTCCTGCACGTCGTCCAGGGCCGGCTGGAGATGACGCTGGACGGCGGCACCCCGGTCGTTCTCGGCCCCGGCGACTCGCTGCTGGTGCCCATCGGGGTCCGCCACCGCCTGGTCAACACCGGGTCCGTGCCGGCCGAGGCGGTCTTCCACCTCTCGCCGCTCGCGCCGCGCCCCGAACTGGGCCACATCGACACCGAGCAGCCGCTCGACGCGGCCGCGGGCAACCCCGATGTGGGAGCGGCCCGATGACGTCCGGACCCCGACGCGCGGTGATCACCGGCGTGGGAGCCGTCGCGCCCGGCGGGATCGGGCGCGACGCCTACTGGGACCTGCTCACCGCCGGACGCACCGCCACCCGCCGTATCAGCCTGTTCGACCCGGCGGGGTTCCGCTCACAGGTCGCCGCCGAGTGCGACTTCGACCCGCTCGCCGCGGGGCTCACCCCCCAGGAGATCCGGCGGATGGACCGGGCCGGCCAGTTCGCGGTCGTCGCCGCCCGCGAGGCCGTCGCCGACAGCGGGATCGACCTGCCCGGCGCCGACCCCGAACGCGTCGGTGTCAGCATCGGCAGCGCCGTCGGCTGCACCATGGGCCTGGAGGAGGAGTACGCCGTCCTCTCCGACGGCGGCCGCGACTGGCTCGTCGACCACAGCTACGGCGTCCCCCACCTGTACGGCTACATGGTGCCCAGCACCCTCGCCGTCGAGGTGGCCCGCCAGGCGGGTGCCGAGGGGCCGGTCGCGCTGATCTCCACCGGCTGCACCTCGGGCCTGGACGCCATCGGCCACGGCGTCCAGCTGATCGAGGAGGGCAGCGCCGACATCGTGCTCGCCGGCGCCACCGACGCCCCGCTGTCGCCGATCACCTCCGCCTGCTTCGACGCCATCAAGGCCACCACCGCCCACAACGACGACCCGGAACACGCCTCCCGGCCCTTCGACGGACGCCGTGACGGCTTCGTCCTGGGCGAGGGCTCCGCCGTCATGGTGATCGAGGAGCTGGAGTCGGCCAGGCGCCGCGGCGCCACCGTGTACGCCGAGATCCTCGGCTTCGCCGGACGCAGCAACGCCTTCCACATGACCGGACTCAAGCCCGACGGCCGGGAGATGGCCGAGGCCGTCCGGGTCGCCCTGGACCGGGCCCGGCTCGACCCGGACGGCATCGACTACATCAACGCGCACGGCTCGGGCACCAAGCAGAACGACCGGCACGAGACCGCCGCCTTCAAACGCAGCCTCGGGCAGCGCGCCCACGAGGTACCGGTCAGCTCCATCAAGTCGATGATCGGGCACTCGCTCGGCGCCATCGGCTCCCTGGAGATCGCTGCCTGCGCCCTCGCCCTGCGCCACCAGGTCGTCCCGCCGACGGCCAACCTGTCCACGCCCGACCCCGAGTGCGACCTCGACTACGTGCCGGTGACGGCCCGCGAGCACCGCATGGACCGGGTCCTCAGCGTCGGCAGCGGCTTCGGCGGCTTCCAGACGGCGATGGTCCTCGGCCGGCCCGCCCTCGCCCACGGGGAGGCGGCATGAGCGCCTCCGGCATACGCCCCGGCCGGCGCGGCCGGTCCGTGGTCACCGGGCTCGGCGTGGTCGCGCCCACCGGGATCGGCGCCGCCCGGCACTGGGAGTCGGTGCTGTCGGGCAAGAGCGGCCTCGGCCGCATCACCCGCTTCGACCCGACCGGCTATCCCGTTCGCGTGGCGGGCGAGGTGCCCGGGTTCCACGCCCGTGAGCAGGTGCCGGGACGGCTCGTCCCGCAGACCGACCGCTTCACCCACTTCGCGCTGGCCGCCGCCCAGGACGCCCTCGCGGACGCCGCCGCCGACCCGGCGACCCTGCCGGAGTACGAGATGGCGGTGGTGACCGCCAGTTCCTCGGGCGGCACCGAGTTCGGCCAGCACGAGATGGAGAACCTCTACCAGAAGGGTTCCTCCTGGGTCGGCGCCTACCAGTCCATCGCCTGGTTCTACGCGGCCACCACCGGCCAGGTCTCCATCCGGCACGGCATGCGTGGCCCGTGCGGGGTCATCTGCGGCGAACAGGCCGGAGGCCTCGACGCCCTCGGCCAGTCCCGGCGGCTGCTCGACACCGGTTCCCGGCTGGTGCTCAGCGGCGGCACCGACGCCTCGCTGTGCCCGTACGGGCTGGTGGCGCAGCTGTCCACCGGCCGGCTGTCCACCGAGGACGACCCGGCCCGCGCCTATCTGCCCTTCGACGCGGCCGCCTCCGGTTTCGTCCCGGGCGAGGGCGGCGCCATGCTCGTCGTCGAAAGCGCCGAGGCGGCACACGCCCGCGGGGTCCCGGCGTACGGCGAACTCCTGGGCTACGCCGCGGGTTTCGACCCCACCGCGGACGCCACGCCCAAGCTGCCGGCGACGGACACCGCCGCGGGGCCCGCCACAGCACACGACGGCACGCGGCTGCCCGTGGCGGACGGTACTGCCGCGCAGCCGCCGGCGCCGAACCGCCCCACCGCCCGCCGCTCCGTGCTGGTGTCGGTGATCCGGCGGGCCCTCGCCGACGCCGGGCTCGCCCCGGGCGAGGTCGACATGGTCTTCGCCGACGCCTCCGGCACACCCGCCGACGACCTCGCCGAAGCCCGCGCCCTCACCGAGGTGTTCGGGCCCGGCGGCGTCCCGGTGACCGCGCCGAAGACCCTCACCGGCCGCCTCTACGCGGGCGGCGCCGCACTGGACGTGGCGACCGCGCTGCTCGCCCTGAGCGCCGGAGTCGTCCCGCACACCGCGGGACTCGGCCGCCCGGCCCCCGGCTGCGAGATCGACCTCGTCCTCGACCGCCCCCGCCAGACCGACCCGCGCACCGCCCTCGTCCTGGCCCGCGGGCACGGCGGCTTCACCTCCGCGCTGGTGGTCGGCGCCGGCGACCGCGACGCCCTCAGGAGGTGACGGACCCCGCCCGACCGGGGGCCGCCGGGACCTGCGCGACCGGCCCCCCACGCACCCGCAGTCCACACCCGACCCACGAAAGGCTTCCCATGCCGGAGTTCACCCTGGACGACGTGCGCCGCATCCTCCGGGCCAGCGGCGGTGTCGACGAGCAGACCGACCTGGACGGCGAGCACTTCGCCGACACCGCGTTCGCCGATCTCGGCTACGACTCGCTGGCCCTGCTGGAACTCGTCAACCGCATCGAGCGCGAGTACGGCATCCAGATCCCCGACGGCGACCTGGCGCACACCCAGACCCCGGGCGAGGCCCTCGCCTACGTCCGCGCCCGGCTCACGGAGGCCCGCGTCTGATGGCAGGACACACCGACAACGCGATCGTCGTCGACGCACCGATGGACCTGGTGTGGACGATGACCAACGACGTCGCCGCCTGGCCGCGGCTGTTCAGCGAGTACGCCTCCGCCGAGATCCTCGGCCGGGACGGCGACACCGTCACCTTCCGCCTCGCCCTGCACCCCGACGAGAACGGCAAGGTCTGGAGCTGGGTCTCCGAACGCACCCCCGACGCCGCCACCCGCACCGTCGAGGCCCGCCGCGTCGAGACCGGCCCCTTCGCGTACATGAACATCCGCTGGGAGTACGAGGAGGTGCCCGGCGGCGTACGGATGCGCTGGATCCAGGACTTCGCGATGAAGCCCGACGCCCCGATCGACGACGCCGGGATGACCGCCCGGCTCAACCGCAACACCGCCGTCCAGATGCGGCTGATCAAGGCCAAGGTGGAGAGCGCCGCCCGCGCCGGCCGCCAACTCCAGGGCAAACGCGTCCTGGTGACCGGCGGCAGCCGCGGCATCGGCCGGGGCATCGTCCTCGCCGCGGCCCGGGCCGGGGCCGACGTCGTCACCTGCTACCGCACCCCCGGCGACGCCGTCGCCTCCCTGGAGGAGGAGCTCGCCGGCACCCCCGGCAAGCACCAGGTGCTGCGGGCCGACGCCGCCGACGAGACGGACGTGGACCGGCTGGTCACGGCGTGCGAGGCGAGCCTCGGCGGACTGGACGCCGTCGTCAACAACGCCGGCACGTTCCGCCCCCAGCCCTACGCCGACCTCTCACCCGCCGAGTGGGCCGCCACCCTCCAGGGCAACCTGACCGCCACCCACCTGGTCACCCGGCGCGCCCTGCCGCTGCTGCCGGCCGGCTCGTCGGTGATCAACATCGGCTCCACGGTCGCCTTCATCGGCATGACCGGCGGCGTCCACTACACCGCCGTCAAGTCCGCCCTGGTCGGCATGACCCGCTCACTGGCCCGGGAGCTCGGACCGCGCGGCATCCGCGTCAACACCGTCTCGCCCGGCCGCATCGCCACCGAGGCGCTCGACGAACTGCCCGCCGAGGAGGCCGAGCGGCAGCGTGCCACCTTCGCCTCCTTCACCGCGCTCGGCCGGCTCGGCACCGTCGACGACGTCGCCCAGGCCGTGCTGTTCCTCGTCAGCGACCACGCCGGCTACGTCACCGGCCAGAACATCCACGTCGACGGCTGCGTCTGAGCCGCGGCCCAGCCATGGAGGGAACCGAAGTGGAACTCGCACTGCACGGCAGGAAGCTGCTCATCACCGGCGGCACCCGCGGCATCGGCCGGGGCATCGTCCTCGCCGCGGCCCGGGCCGGCGCCGACGTCCTCACCTGCTACCGGCAGGAGAGCGAGGCCGTCGACAGCCTCACCGCCGCACTGAAGGAGACCGCCGGCGACCACCACGTGATCCGCGCGGACGTCGGCGACACCGCCGAGGTCGACCGACTCGTCGGCGAGGCCAAGGACCGCTACGGACGGCTCGACGGCGTCGTCAACAACGCGGGCGTGATCAGCCACATCCCGTTCGGGGAACTGCCCGCCGACGAGTGGTCGCGGATCCTCGACACCAATCTCACCGCCGCCTACCGGATCATCCACCAGGCGCTGCCGCTGCTCGGCGCCGGTTCCTCGGTGGTCAACATCGGCTCGCGCGGAGCCGCCGCCGGCATACCGCTGCGCGCCCACTACACCGCCGCCAAGGCCGCCATGATCGGACTGACCCGCTCGCTCGCCAAGGAGCTCGGACCCAAGGGCATCCGCGTCAACGTGGTCGCCCCCGGCGTCATCGAGACCGAGGCGTTCGCCGCGATGCCCGCCGACCGCGCGGCGGGCCTGCGCGCCACGTACGCGCAGAAGACCGCGCTGGCCCGCCTCGGCACCGTGGAGGAACTCGCCGGCCCGGTGCTGTTCCTGCTCTCCGACGCCGCCGCCTACATCACCGGCGAGACCCTCAACGTCGACGGGGGCATCTGACATGTCCGAGCCCACCGACCAGGTCTTCCGGGTCACGCTGCGCATGCAGATCAAGCCCGGCATGGAGGACGACTTCGAGAAGGTGTGGCTGGAGGTCGGCGACTCGGTCACCTCCCACCCCGCGAACCTCGGCCAGTGGCTGTCCCGCAGCGCCGAGGAGGAGGGCGTCTACTACATCGTCAGCGACTGGGTGAACGAGCCGCTGTTCCGCGCGTTCGAGACCAGCGACCGGCACCTGGAACATCGCCAGAAGCTGCACCCGTACCGCAGCGGCGGCTCCATGACGACCATGCACGTGGTCGCCGCCCTGTCCGGCGCCGCCTCGTGAGCGGCGGTGCCGTCGAGGTCGTGCTCTACCACCTGAGCGACGACCCGGACCGGGTCCTGCCCGCCTACCACGAGGCCAGCCGCAGGATGGCGGGCACCGCGGGCCTGCTCGGCAACAAGCTGCTGCACGCCCTGGGCGACCCGCGCTCCTACGTCGTGGTCAGCCGCTGGGCCGACTGGGAGGCGTTCACCGCCTGGGAGAGCGGCCCCGCCCACAAGGACCAGACCGCCCCGCTGCGCCCGCTGCGCGACACCGGCCGGGACCGTCCCTTCGAGATCTACCGGGAACTCGCCGCGTACGCGGGAGACCGGGCCGCGACCCCCGTCGCCCCCGCCGACGTCAAGGCAGCCACCGGCGCCAAGGCAGCCACCGGCACCAAGGAGAAGGAAGGAGTCTGAGCATGGCCCGCACGGACGCCAGGGACACGGCCCCACCGGCCGGCCCGCCCACCGACCTGTTCACCCCCGCCTTCCATCAGAACCCGCACGACGCGCTCGCCGGCCTGCGAAAGACCGCGCCCGCCGTGCCCGTGACGACACCCAACGGCCTGCGCACCTGGCTCGTCACCGGCTACGAGCACGCCCGCGCCCTGCTCGCCGACCCCCGGCTGAGCAAGGACATGCGGGTCGGCCGGGACCTCATCCCGCGCAACTTCACCGACCCCGAGAAGCAGCGCCGGTTCCTCGCCGAATCGGGGGAGCGCAGCCAGTTCCCGCACGTCCTCAGCGTGCACATGCTGGACAGCGACCCGCCGGACCACACCCGGCTGCGCCGGCTCGTCGGCCGCGCCTTCACCGCCCGCCGGGTCGAGTCGCTGCGGCCGCGCATCACCGGGCTCACCGACGAGCTGCTGGACGCGATGGCCCGGCACGAGCGGCTGGACCTCATGGAGGCGCTGGCCTTCCCGGTGCCGTTCACGGTCATCTGCTGGCTGCTCGGCGTCCCCCCGGACGACCGGGCCGCCTTCCGCCGCTGGTCCAACCTGCTCGTCTCCGGCGCGGGCACCGACGAGGTGAGCGAAGCCAGCGCGTCGATGATCGCGTACCTGAAGGCCCTCATCGAGGCCAAGCGGGCCGAACCGGCCGACGACATGCTCACCGACCTCGTGCACGCCCAGGACGCCGGCGACCAGCTGTCGTCCGACGAACTGATCTCCATGGCGTTCCTGCTGCTGGTGGCCGGCCACGAGACCACGGTCAACCTCATCGGCAACGGCACCCTCGCCCTGCTCACCCACCCCGACGTGCGGGGGCAGCTCGCGACGGACGAGTCGCTGTGGCCCGCGGCCGTCGAGGAGTTCCTCCGCTACGACGGGCCGGTCACCAACGCCACCTGGCGGTTCACCACCGAGCCCGTCGAAGTCGGCTCGGTCACCATCCCCGAGGGCGAGTTCGTGACCATCTCGCTCGGCGCCGCCGGCCGGGACCCGGCCCGCTACCCCGACCCCGACCGCCTGGACATCACCCGCGCCCACACCGCCTCGGTCGCCTTCGGCCACGGCATCCACCACTGCCTGGGCGCCCCGCTGGCCCGGCTGGAGGGGCAGATCGTCCTCAGCCGCCTGTTCACGCGCCTGCCCGGGCTGCGGCTCGCGGTGGACGCGGACGAACTGCGCTGGCGCAGCAGCCTCATGATGCGCGGCCTCGAAGAACTCCCGGTGTTCACGGCCTGACCGCCGACCCCGCCCCGCCCCGCCCCCCTTGGAGGACACACCCGTGGAACATCAGGACACCCAACGCCCCTCCTGGGCCCCGCCCGAGGTCGACATCGACACCCCGAGCATCGCCCGGGTCTACGACTTCTGGATCGGCGGCACCCACAACTTCCCCGTGGACCGGGAACTCGCCCGCACGGTCGCGGCCGGCAACCCGGACCTCCCGGCCACCCTCAGGGCCAACCGCGCCTTCCTGCGCCGCGCGGTGCGCGAGCTGTCCGCGCTCGGCATACGGCAGTTCCTCGACATCGGCTCCGGCATCCCCGCCGAGGGCAACGTGCACGACGTCGCCCTCGCCGCCCACCCGGACAGCAAGGTCGTCTACGTCGACATCGATCCGGTGGCCGTCGCACACGGCAGGGCCCTGCTCGCCGACGAACCCCGGGCGGCCGTCTTCCAGGGCGACCTGTACAAGTCCCACGAGATCCTCGACGCGGAGGAGACCCGCCGGCTGATCGACTTCGACCGGCCGGTCGCGCTGATCCTCGCCGCCGTACTGCACTTCGTCCCGGACGACGACGAACCGCTCGCCCTGGTGCGCCGGTACACCGAGCGGCTGGCACCCGGCAGCGCGCTGGTCATCTCGCACGCCGGCGCGGAGGAGGTGCCGAGGACGGCGCCGGAAGCGGCCGAGCAGTACCGGGGCGCGGTGAGCCGGGTGATCTGGCGCGACAACCGGGAACTCACCGCGCTGTTCGAGGACTTCGAGCTGGTGGAGCCCGGCGTGGTGCGTGCCCCGCTGTGGCGCCCGGAACCGGCCGAGACCCCCGACCCGGCGCTCGCGATGCTGGCCGGAGTGGCACTCAAACCGGCCGGGTGACCCGGGGTGGACACCTCCCTCACCCCGCAGGACTCCGCACCGGCCGCCCCACCCGCCGCACCACGGCGAGCGGGTGGGGGCAGGCCCGGCTTCGGCACGCTGCTCGCGGTCGACCTGTGGGAGCGGTTCAGCTTCTACGGCATGGCGGCGATCCTGGTCCTCTACCTGACCGCCTCCGAAGCCCGCGGAGGCATGGGCATGGCGCCGCAAACGGCCACCGCGGTCTTCGCGGCGTACATGTCCCTCAGCTTCATGGCCGGGCTGCCGGGCGGATGGCTCGCGGACCGGGTGCTGGGCGCGCGCCGGGCCGTGCTGCTCGGCGGCGCGCTGATCACCTGCGGCCACGCGGTCCTCGCCCTGCCGGTGACCGGCACGCTCTACGCCGGTCTGCTGCTGGTCGTCGCGGGGACGGGCCTGGTCAAACCGGCCATGGCCACCATGGTCGCCGGGGTCAGCGGGGAGGGGAAGGGCCGCCGCGAGGCGGCCTTCTCGCTCTTCTACATGTGCATCCAGGTCAGCGCGCTCATCGCCCCGGTGGTGACCGGGCTGCTGGCCGAACGGATCGCCTGGCACCTCGGCTTCGCGGCGGCCGCCCTCGGCATGACGGCGGGGCTGATCCAGTTCGCCCTGGGCCTGCGCCGGTACGGGGACGTGGGCGCGCGCCCGCCCCACCCGGTGCGGCGCCCCGAGGCCACCGCGATGCTCCGGCGCGCGGTGTGGGTCACGGGGGTGGTGGGCGGGCTCGTGGTGCTGCCGGTGTCCTACGGCCTGCTCCCACTCCCCGCGGTGCTCGCCGCCCTCGGCCTCACCACGGTCGCCCTCCCGTTCTGGTACCTGCGCTCGCTGCGCCGGGCCCACGCACGGGGCACGGTCCACCAGCGCCGCCTGGCGGGCTTCACGCTCCTGATGGCAGCCTCGGCGGCCTTCTGGATGATCTTCGCGCAGAGCGGTTCGGTGCTGAGCCTCTTCGCCGAGCGGCACACGGACCGGGACGTGCTGGGCTTCGAGGTCCCGGCCAGCTGGTTCCAGTCCGTGCACCCGCTCTTCGTGCTGCTGGTCGCCCCGCTCTTCGCCCGCCTCTGGCTCCGGGCGCCGCGGGTGGACGTACCGGTCAAGTTCGCGGGTGCGCTGATCGCAGCGGGCGTCAGCTTCCTCCTGATGGCGCTGGCGTCCCAACTCGCCGCACACGGCCCGGTAGGGCCCCAGTGGCTCCTGCTGGTCTATCTCCTCTACTCCTGCGGCGAGATCGCACTGGCCCCCGCGGGCCTGGCCCTGGCCGCCACGGTGGCGCCCCCCGGCAGCACCAGCCGCCTGCTCGCGGTCAACGGCCTGTTCGGAGCGGTGGGAGTGGTGGCAGGAGGCCAACTCTTCCGCCTGACGACGGTCCTGTCCCCGACGGCGTACTTCCTGCTCCTGGGCGGCTTCGTCCTGACGGTCGGCACGACGACCGCCCTGGCCACACCACACCTACGCCGCCTCCTGGCCCTACCGACCGGCCCCGACACCTGACACCGACGACGACCCACCGGGCCTCCCGACCCTGCTGCCGCGCCGGCACGTACGGATTTCAGAGGTCGTCGGTGAGCTGGTCGAGGGTGGTGTCGTCGTAGTCGGCGGCTGCTTGACGGCCCTGCCCCCAGGCGTGGCCCTCGTAGACTCCAGGCCGAGGCAAGGTGAGGTCGTCGGCGGGTCCGTGGTCGAGTCGGCCGATGACCAGGATGCCTGTTTCGGCTGCGAGGCCTACGTCGCTTCGTCGGCTCCCTGCCACTCGTCAAGCCGGATCCTGACCTGGTGGTTGCGGTCGTCGTGCCAGTAGACCTCACCGCTCACCAAGGCCTCGAGGGCCGGAAGCTCCATTCCCAGCGGCATGCGCGAGATCTCCGCGAGCGCCATGGCGTCCGGCACGCCGTCGATACGTACAAAGATCCCGAAAGGCCGGCGTCCGATGACCGTTCCGATGAGCCGGCTCCCTACAGGCAAGGACGCGACGGTCGCCACCCAGCTCCCCCGTACCGCCTCCGCAGCCGGCACTTCAGGGCCCGCGGCCCACCCATACTCGTCCATCGCCAGATCATGAAGGCAAGCGCTCGTACGGTCCAGGCACTCGCTCGGGGCACAGGTGGCACGTCACGCTCGCCATGCACGAGACCGGGGCCACCGGGTCGGGCCTGGGATGGTCGGTGCGCTACCACTCACACGGGACCGGTCCCACCAGGTTCTTGCCTGCGCAGCGCATGGGGCGCCTCTTCGGGATAGTGCCGACGCCCTCGACACCCGCTTCAGGAGTTCGATCACCCATCGCCCTGGGCGGCGCCAGCCTCATACACCGGTGCCATGACTGGCTGCCGTGTGTTGCTGCTGTCCGGGGTCGTTGATGTCAGCGTTGGATGTCAGCGGAACACTACTCGGGACAGGCCGGGGCGTCGGTCATGCGGCGGACCCCAGCGGAGCGACCGCTTCGTCCCGAAGCAACTTGGGCAAGGGCGCCGCCTTGGGACGGTGTGGCTCTGAGCTGCTGGGATGGTCCGTGGGTGTGCGTGGGCGTCCGCCGGTGTTCGTCGAGCCAGATGCCGGAAGGCCCTCACCCGAGACCCGCGCCATCGGTCCACAGCCTCCAAGACAGAGTGACCAGCGGGCAGGATGGCCTCATGACAAAACTGTCCGTACGGTCAGTTCGACGTGCCTCCTCTGGTTCAGTGCTGTCCTTGTGGTCACAGGACTCTGTGTTGTCGATCGGTTCAGTGGGGTCTGTGCTGTCTGTGGGGTCCGTCGGTTCGGCCTTGTCAGTGGGCTCGATCGGAAGCGCCCTGTCGGTCGGTTCGATCGGCTCCGCCCTGTCGCTGATCTCAACCGGGTCGTGGCTGAGTACAGGATCTTTGTTTTCCGCGCAGTCACGGTGGTCGGTGCTGTCCTGGCGTTCCTCTCGCGGTTTCCTGGCCGCCGGAGCGGTAGGGGCAGCGACCGGAGGCGCCCTGCTGTTGGCCCAGATGCTGCACAAGGCTGATACCGGCACCGGATGACCCTGATCAGGTTGAGGGGTTGTTGTGCTCGGCGTTCAGACCGAATGAGTGCTTGGTCCCCTGATACAGGGGCGCGCCGGAAGACGGTGGCCTCGCCGGCGAGGATGCTTCCTTACGTCGAGGTTCCCGGTCGGTTCAAAGCTGGATGTCAAAGGCCCCGGACCGTGATCGATACGACGGCCGGACAGGGTTGTGGTGTACGTCCCCGTCCGGTCTCGTTGATGTCAGCTGTAGATGTCAGAGCCTTCTGATCCGGACCGCTACGCGCCGGGAGCCCGGTACTGGACTTGCCCGGCTTTGCGCAGGGCGTCGATGGTTTCGTCGACGGTCAGGAGAACGGTCGTCTCGAACGAGCTGAGTGCGCCGCCTCCGCTGATCGCAAGGGCGACCGCGGCCATGGAGACGTTGTCGGGGGCCTCCCACAGGTTGTAACCGTCGCGGGTGCCGAACGCGTACCAAAAGCCGTGGAGCTTGCCGCCGACGGACTCGATGTACGACTGAGCGGCCTTTGCACGGTCCTCGGGATGGCCGATGAGTCTCGCCCAGGTCTCCGGCGTGTAGCTGAACCTCGATAGATAGAGCGGCATCATGTCTCCCTTTCGTCCCAGCAAGGGATGCCCCCGCAAGGCGGGATACGTCTCTGAAGCCGCCCGCGTATCCCCCGAACGGCCGTGTGGCTGGGAAGCTGCGGGCACCGGGGCCCTGTCGTAGGCGCTGATCTGATCGACCGGCCGGTTCGCTGCCTCTGCGGGCTCAGCTGCTTTCACCGTGGTCTCCGCTTTTGCGACTTCCCGTGCCCAGCGCCCCCGGCCCCGCCGTCGGTCGTGATGACGTGGTGGTGGCCTGGCTGGAGCAGGAGAATGCGCAGCAGCGCCCGGGCCGTCGATTCGCACCCGAAGGTTGACCAGGCCATCGGTGTCCTGGCCGCGGTGTGCAGGCTCTCCCAGCGCACCAACATCAAGCTGGCAAGCTCAAGGAGGTGTTGCGGGATCACGAAGACGGCCTCGCGATCGCGCCCAAGCGGTAGTCACGCAGAAAGCAGTGGTTGGTATCTGCGCAGGTCAGCGCGTTGGTCGTGGTTGGTCGTCGACCGGCAGTTCGGCAAGCCGGCCGCCCGTCCCGGGGTCGCCCTGCAGCCCGTCGAACCTGTGCTACGTACTCTCGTTCTCATGAGCGCGCATCATGCCAGCGCTCGCAGTCATCAAGGCGGGTCTTTCGAGGTGGCTGTCACACCGGCCCGTACGGATTTCAGACGTCGTCTTCATCGATGGGTTCGAGCTCGCGGGTGTAGCCGAGGTCGAGGACGTAGCGTTCGGTGACGGGGCAGCTGTTCCAGGCTTCGGTGAGCTGGTCTTCGGGGGAGTCGTCGGTGAGTTGGTCGAGGGTGGTGTTGTAGTAGTCGGCTGCTGCTTGGCGGTTCTGCCACCAGGCGTGGCCTTCATAGACGCCGGGGCGGGGCAGGGTGATCTCGTCGGCAGGTCCGCGGTCGAGTTGGCCGACGACCAGGACGCCTGTCTCGGATTCGAGGCTGACGTCGGTGTGGCCTTCGGCCTCGGCGGGCGGGGTGGGCGGGGTGTCCCAGATGCGGATCGTCATCTGGACTTTCATGTCCGGTTGCAGGCTGAGGAGGTACAGGTGGTAGCCGTTGCCGGCCACCACCTGTGTTTCCGCGGCGTCCATGGCTGCTTCGTCCCCGAGGTAGGCGTCCGCATCGTAGACCTCCAGCACGCGGCGGCCGGGGGTAGCGGTGACGTTGTGTTCGGCGAGAAGCGCCATGGTCAGTGGTGTCTTCCTGCTAGTTGGTGATCTTCACGTAGAAGGGGTCGCCGTCCAGGACGCGGTTGAGGGTGTACATCTCGTTGAGACGCTCTCCGCCCTGGCGGTTGTCCTTGCCGTCGATCAGCCGGACGGAGAAGCGGTTGTCGCCCTTGGTGGATCCTTCCTTGGTGGAGGCGAAGGGGTACTCGTCGCACTCCAGGCCGCTGCCGGCGTAGTCGCCCCAGACCTTCTTGCAGTGCGGAGGATGTCGACCGCTGGCTGGCGGCCAAGGCCAAGACCCTCAGCACCCGCACGCTGCAGTCCGTCCACTCCTCCTGAACCGCTCGGTCAAGCGGGCTATGGCGCGGGACAAGGTGAAGCGCAACGTAGTCGAGCTGTGCTCCGTGCCCCAGGGCCAGGCCGGGCGACCTTCCAAGGCGCTCACCTTGGCCCAGGCCGAGGCGGTGCTCAAGGCGAGGGGACCTCGATGCACGCGTACATCGTCTGCGCCCTGCTGACCGGTGCCCGCACTGAGGAGCTGCGGGCACTGACCTGGGACCACGTCTTCCTCAAGGGCAGGCCGGACGCCGATCCGCCCCAACCTCCGCACATCGCCGTGTGGCGCTCGGTCCGGCGTGGCGGGGACACAAAGACCCGGAAGTCCCGGCGAACCCTCGCTCTGCCGGCGCGTTGCGTCGAGGTCCTGCGGCAGCAGTTCGAGGACCAGGGCTGGGAGCGGCTCGCTGCTGGTGACAGCTGGGAGGAACACGGATTGGTCTTCTCCTCGGCCGTCGGCAAGCCGCTCGACGCGACCAATGTCCGGCGGGCCTTCCGCCAGGCGCTCAAGGACGCCGAGGGGGTCAACGCCGACGAGTGGACGCCGAGGGAGCTCCGCCACAGCTTCGTGTCTCTGTTGTCCGACCGAGGTGTTCCGCTGGAGGAGATCTCCCGCCTGGTCGGTCACTCCGGCACGGCCGTGACCGAGGAGGTCTACCGGAAGCAGAGCCGACCCGTGATCCAGACCGGCGCGGTGGTCATGGACGGCATCTTCAAGCGGGATTCAGAGCGATAGTCACGCAGATAGACACGCAGCAATGCCAGATGGGCCCTTACCGACTCGGTAAGGGCCCTCTGATCTGCTACTTAGCTGTCGGGGTGGCGGGATTTGAACCCACGACCTCTTCGTCCCGAACGAAGCGCGCTGCCAAGCTGCGCTACACCCCGATGTCGCTGCTGTCGCGGCGACGACGTTTACTTTAGCCCACCGGTGGCTAGAGACGAAATCCGGTTTTGCCGCGGTGGCGGATGGGGTTCGGGCGGACGTGGTCGAGGCCCACGAGGAGGACCGCCAGGGCGGAGAAGGACAGGCCCAGGAGGAGGCCGTTGCCGAGGACCCGCTTGAAGCCGTCCTGACCGACGTCCAGGAACGGGTAGAGGTAGCGGCCGGGGGTGCCGGGCAGGAGCAGCTCGCCCCGGATGAGGCAGAAGGCCAGGTAGACCAGCGGATACAGGAGCCAGGTGCCGGTCTGGCGCAGGCGCAGGCGGCCGGGGGGCGTCAGCAGGAGCCAGTCGAGTGCCGCGGCGATCGGCGTCACCGTGTACAGGACGCCGTGGGAGAGGGCCTGCCAGCCCGTCGGCGTGGCCGCCTCGCCCGTGAGGGAGTACGGGCTCGCCTCGCTCGCCAGGAACAGGTGGTGCACCAGGGCCGCGATGACGACGTACAGCAGCGTCGCGCCCAGCACAGCAGCCGGCAACGGGCGGCCGGCCGTCCAGGTGCGGCGGGCCGAGAGGCCCATGACCAGCGCCAGGAGCAGGTTGCTCTGGATCACGAAGTGGCTCAGGGCCCGGGTCGGGTCGCCGAGGAGCAGTTCGAGCGTCACGCCCGCTGCCGCCGCGACGGCGATCAGCAGGCGGAAGGCCGCGACCGCGGGGCGTCGGACCGGGGCGACGACGGCCGTGGCGGGCACGGGGGAGGGCTTCAGCGCCGACGGGAACGGTATCGCTGGGAGGTCCGGGATGTCCCGGGGTATCGGGGCGGGCATGCCCCCACGCTGGCAGAAACGGACATAGGGGGCGATGTGGGTAGGGCTGTGCGGGTTACCTCACCCCCGGGCCGGACCCTCGGTTCCCAGCCTGCCTCCGCCGCCTCTCCTCCCCCTGCCTGCCGGACCTGTCTGCCGGACCTGTCTGCCGTACCCGCCCTACCTGCCCACGGCCTCGCGTCCGACCAGCGTCAGCAGCGTCGCCTCCGGCGGGCACGCGAACCGCACCGGCGTGTAGCGGTTCGTGCCGCAGCCCGCCGACACGTGCAGGTACGACGTACGGCCCTCCGCCCTGTGCGTGGACAGACCCTTCACACGGTCCGTGTCCAGGTCGCAGTTGGTGACCAGCGCGCCGTAGAAGGGGATGCACAGCTGGCCGCCGTGGGTGTGACCGGCCAGGATCAGGGGATAGCCGTCGGCCGTGAAGGAGTCCAGGCTGCGCAGGTACGGGGCGTGCACGACGCCCATCGAGAAGTCCGCCGTCTCGGACGGACCGCCCGCCACCTGCGCGTAGCGGTCCCGCTTGATGTGCGGGTCGTCCAGGCCCGTGAGCTCCACCGAGCCGCCCTCGAGCTTGAGCTCGCCTCGCGTGTTGGTCAGGTTCAGCCAGCCAGCCGCGTCGAAACCGTCCCGCAGGTCCTCCCACGGGTTGTGCACCACGCCCTGGGCCGGGTCGTTGCCGTTGAGCCCGTGGCGGCCCTGGGCCCTCTCCAGCAGGTAGAGGGCGGGGTTGCGCAGCTTGGGGCCGTAGTAGTCGTTGGAGCCGAAGACGTACGCGCCCGGGAACTCCATCAGGGGCCCGAGCGCGTCCAGGACCTCCGGGACGCCCTCGGGGTCGGACAGGTTGTCGCCCGTGTTGATCACGAAGTCCGGGCGCAGTCCCGCCAGGGACCGCAGCCAGCGCTGCTTCTTGCGCTGACCGCCGACCATGTGGATGTCGGAGACCTGGAGCACACGCAGGGGACGCATCCCCGGCGGCAGGACCGGGACGGTGACCCGGCGAAGGCGGAAGGAGCGGGCCTCGAAGCCCGCCGCGTACACCAGACCGGCGGCGCCAGCCGCCGCGATTCCCAGGGGGATTCCGTATCGCGTGCGCATACGACCATCGTGTCAGACCCCGGCCGCCGTCCGTGCCCGCCCGGCGCGCCACGACGGTGCGTGCGGTGCCCGAAATCCCGTGACGGCACCGGCCCTTCCGCCGGGGCCCGACTAAATCGGGGGCGTCGTTCCTCCCGGACCTGCGACAATCGACCCCATGACCACGCTCAAGTCGAAGCTGCAGGAAGACCTCAACGTTGCGATCAAGGAGCGCGACGAGCTGCGCTCCTCGACGCTCCGGCTGACGCTCGCCGCGATCACCAAGGAGGAGGTCGCGGGCAAGGAGAAGCGCGAGCTCTCCGACGACGAAGTCCAGAAGGTGATCACCCGGGAGGCGAAGAAGCGCCGCGAGGCGGCGGAGGCCTTCGCGCAGGGTGGCCGGGCCGAGCAGGCCGAGCGGGAGAAGGCGGAGGGCGAGGTCCTCGCCACGTACCTGCCGCAGCAGCTGTCGGACGAGCAGCTCCAGCAGATCGTCGCCCAGGCGGTCGAGGAGGCGAAGGCGGCCGGTGCCGAGGGGCCGCGGGCCATGGGCGCGGTCATGAAGATCGTGAACCCGAAGGTGGCCGGGCAGGCCGAGGGCGGCCGCGTCGCCGCGGCGGTGAAGAAGCAGCTGGCCGGCTGACCCCGCGATCGACCCGGTGGTGCTAACCGGTGGCTGACCCCGTGATCGTTCCGGTGGTGCTACCCGCCGCCTGACCTTGTGATCGACCCGGTGGTGCTAACCGGTGGCTGACCTCATGATCGGCCCGGTGGTGCTACCCGCCGCCTGGCCTCGTGATCGACCCGGTGGCGTTAACCGGTGGTCGGACCGGTGGCGCTACCCGGTGGTCGGACCCTTGGTGCCCCAGGCCGGCCGACCTGGTGATCAGCCCGGTGGTGCCGCTGTGGGCTGACCCTTCAGCCGGACGACGACGGCCCCCTCCTACCCGCCGGGGTGGAAGGGGGCCGTCCGCGTTCCGTCACACTGCCCGCTCAGCCGAAGCGGCCGCCGTTCCCGTTGCCGCCGCCGTTGTTCTGTCCCCGGAAGAAGCCCTCCGGGATGGAGAAGGAAGGCGTCGGGACGGGCTCGCCGCCGCCTCCGCCGTTGTTGTTGCCGCCGACCAGGCCGCCGATGAAGCCGTCGTCGTCGTTGCCGTCGTCGTCGCGGCCACCGTCGTCGTTGTCGCCGTCACCGCGGTCCCGCGGCTTGCTGTCGGGGATGTGGACGGTGTTGAAGTTCTCGACGGGCTTGCCCTCCAGCGCGCCGGACATCATGTCGCGCCAGATCGGGCCGGGGACCTCGCCACCGAAGACCTTGCCGTACGACCGGCCGCCGATGGTGATGCCGGTCATCTTCCGCTTGTGCGCCGGGTCGCCGACCCACACCGCTCCGGCCATGTTCGGTGTGTAGCCCACGAACCAGGCCGCGTAGCGCTCGTCGGTCGTACCGGTCTTGCCCGCGCTGGGGCGGCTGCCGAGACCGGCCTTGGAACCCGTGCCGTCCTCGACGACGCCCTTCAGCAGCGTGTTGATGGTGTCGGCGGTGTTCTCCGACATCGCGCGCGAGCAGGTCGACTTCGGGACCTCCATCGACGTGGTCTTGTCGCCGACCCGCCGGTTGACCGACTCGATGGCGACCGGCGTGCAGTACATGCCGCGCGCGGCGAAGGCCGCGTAGGCGTTCGCCATGGTCAGCGGGGACATCTCCTGCGTGCCCAGGGCGATGGACGGCACCTGCGGCATCTTGTCGCCGTCGGCCCGCACCACGCCCATCTTCTTCGCCATGGTCGTCACGGGGCAGATGCCGATGTCGCTGATCATCTGCACGTAGTAGGTGTTGACCGACTTGGCGGTCGCCTCCCGCATGTCGTACGGGCCGACCTCGGAGGAGTTCTCGTTCTGGAGCTTGGCGGGGCTGTTGGGGTCGTTCACCCACCGCTTGCCGTCACACGCCGAGACCGGGCTCGGGTACGCCATCTGGTACGGCGACGAGTACACCTTGTTCGCCGGCGTGCCGTCCTCGAGGGCCGCGGCGGCCACGATCGGCTTGAACGTCGAACCGGGCTGGTAGCCCATGCCGCCGCCCATCGACTGGTCGACGGAGAGGTTGATCTGCGTCTCGTTCTTCTTGAAGCCGTACGGACGCGACTGGCCCATGGCGAGGATCTTGCCGGTGCCGGGCTGGACGATGCTGGCGGCGGTGGCCACCTCGTCGCTCTTGTAGACGTGGTCCTTGATGGAGCGCTGCGCGGCCTTCTGGGCCTGCCGGTCCATGGTCGTGCGGATGGTGAGGCCGCCCTGGTTCCAGATCTTCGCGCGCTGCTTCCTGCTCTTGCCGAAGACCGGGTCGGTCAGGAAGACCTCGCGCACGTAGTCGCAGAAGAAGCCGGCGCCCCTGACCGCCGTGATGCAGCCGTTCTTGGGCTTGCTGACCTTCAGGCCGAGCGGTGCCTTCGTCGCCTCGGCGGCCTGCGCCCCGGAGATGTCGCCCACGGCCGCCATGCGCTGCAGCACGGTGTTGCGCCGCTTCATCGCCTCGGCCTCGTCGTTGACCGGGTCGTAGCGGCTGGGCGACTGGACGATGCCGGCGAGCAGGGCCGACTGCTCGAGGGTGAGGTCCTTGGCGGACTGGGAGAAGTAGCGCTGTGCGGCGGCCTCGACGCCGTAGGCCTGCTGGCCGAAGAACGTGATGTTCAGATAGTTCTCGAGGATCTTCTTCTTGCCCAGTTCCTCCTCGACCTGGATCGCGTACTTGAGCTCGCGGATCTTGCGGCCGATGGTCTGCTGGGTGGCCTGCGCGACCTTCGTCGGGTCGTCGCCCGCCTCCTCGACGAAGACGTTCTTCACGTACTGCTGCGTCAGCGTCGAGGCGCCCTGCGCGACCTCGCCGCTGCGCGCGTTCTTGTCGAGGGCGCGCAGGACGCCCTTCAGGTCGACGGCGCCGTGCTGGTAGAAGCGCGAGTCCTCGATCGCGACGATCGCCTTCTGCATGTACGGCGAGATGTCCTTGAGGGGGACCACCGTGCGGTCGCGCGAGTAGACCGTGGCGATCTGGCCGCCGTCGGCGTCGAGGATGGTGGTGCGCTGACTCAGCGGCGGGGTCTTCATGTTGACCGGGAGCTCGTCGAAGCTCTCGACGGTTCCCTTGGCCGCCAGCCCCAGCGCGCCCACGGCGGGCAGCGCGATGCCGGCCAGCACGGCCCCCGCGAGGACACTGACACCGAGGAACTTGGCGGCCTGCTGCGTGGGAGACAGACCACCGCCCGAGCGCTTCTTTGGCATGAGGGCAGCCTACGTTCTCAATCGCCGGACAGGCGTATAGGCCTTGGCCTAAGCTGCTCTCAACTGTCACAGCAGTGAGGTCACGTATCAATACGTCCGGCGAACCCGAATCGTTCTGGGTGTTCCCCGAGTTTTTTCTTGGGGGCGTGTCCGAATCCGCCTTGTGTGTCATGCGGCGTCCCATGTGACGCAACTGAACTGTCCCGGTTTGCCGGGAAAGTTACGTATGCCACCAGCTCACTCCCCCGGGTGATCTGCCGCTTACCCATAGTCCGTTCGGGCCATTCAAGATTGGGCCCGCTGGGGGTGTTGCGCTGTGCCCGCCTTCCGTAACGTCCTCAACTGGCGGCGGTGAATATGCCGCTGCCGCCGTGGGGGAGCCTCGATTCGGGAGAGGACGGCGCCGGTATGGGCTGGGTAGTCGACTGGAGTGCGCAGGCGGCCTGCCGCACTACCGATCCGGACGAACTGTTCGTCCAAGGAGCAGCGCAGAACAGGGCCAAGGCGGTGTGCACCGGATGCCCGGTGCGGACGGAGTGCCTGGCCGACGCGCTCGACAACCGCGTCGAGTTCGGCGTGTGGGGAGGCATGACGGAGCGGGAGCGCCGCGCGCTGTTGCGCAGGCGTCCCACGGTGACCTCCTGGCGCCGGCTGCTGGAGACGGCGCGCACGGAGTACGAGCGGGGGTGCGGTGTCATGCCCCTCGATGACGACGAGATCTACGAGAACTACGCGGCGGTGAGCTGAGGACTCCCCTCCGGGAGCTCCCCAGGTCCAGGTCTGAGGGCCCCTTGCCGGGCCCTTCGCCATCACCGGTGAGTCCGGCGCCACCCGCGCCGCTCACGCGCCCTCGCCCGCGCGCCGGGTCGCCCTCCGCACCCGCCTCGGACGTCCTGCGCCGGACCGCTCTGGCCGGACTGCCCCGGCCGGGTTGCCCTCAGGCGCTCGCCTCGGGCGCTTCCGTCCGGTCCGCGGGGTCGGGAAGCTCACGCGCGTCGGCCGCCAGCCGGTCGCCGATGTCGCGCAGACCCGCGAGGTCGTGCACGTCGCCGGGCAACGCGGCGACCTCCGTCACGGCCACCTCCGGGTGGAGCGCGGTGAAGCGGTCACGCGTGCGCTGCTCACGGGAGAGCAGCTGCATGCGGTCGGCGTGCAGCCTGAGCAGGCCTGCCGTGAGCCGGTCGACGGACCGCTCGGTGTCCTCGGCGTGCTCCGCGTCCCCGGAGGGCTCGGTGTCCTCGGCGTGTTCGGTGGGGGAGCCACCTTCGGGAGCCGATGCCAGAGCTGGTGTCCCGGGCGTGGGAGAGCCTGAACTGTCCTGTGCGTCGGGGGAGTTACGAAGTAGTGCTTTCCCGTCCTCCTGATCCACAATGCGGGGCTCTTCAAGATTTTCCGCGGCGGCGAGCGCCCGCTCGGCCGACAGCCCGTCGGCGCCGCTGCCGTGCACCCGGTTGAGCACCAGACCGGCGAGCGGCATGTCCTCCGCGGCCAGCCGTTCCACGAAGTAGGCGGCCTCGCGCAGCGCGTCCCGCTCCGGGGCCGCCACCACGAGGAACGCCGTGCCGGGCGCCTGGAGCAGCTTGTACGTCGCGTCCGCGCGGGTACGGAAGCCGCCGAAGGTGGTGTCCATCGCCGACACGAACGTCTGGACGTCCTTGAGGAGCTGACCGCCGAGCAGCTTGCCGAGGGTGCCGGTCATCATCGACATCCCGACGTTCAGGAACTTCATCCCGGCACGGCCGCCCAGCTTCGCCGGTGCCGTCAGCAGCCGGATCAGCCGGCCGTCCAGGAAGGAGCCGAGCCGCTTGGGCGCGTCCAGGAAGTCCAGCGCCGAACGGGACGGCGGGGTGTCGACGACGATCAGGTCCCATTCGTCCCGGGCGCGCAGCTGCCCGAGCTTCTCCATCGCCATGTACTCCTGCGTGCCCGCGAAGCCCGCCGAGAGCGACTGGTAGAAGGGGTTGCCCAGGATGGCGGCGGCCCGCTCGCGGTCCGCGTGCGCCTCGACGATCTCGTCGAAGGTGCGCTTCATGTCGAGCATCATCGCGTGCAGCTCGCCGCCCGCTGTCTCGTCGATGCCCTTCACCCGGCGCGGGGTGTTGTCGAGCGAGTCGATGCCCATGGACTGGGCCAGCCTGCGGGCCGGGTCGATGGTCAGCACGACCACCTTGCGGCCCCGCTCGGCCGCGCGCAGGCCCAGGGCCGCCGCGGTCGTGGTCTTGCCTACCCCGCCCGAGCCGCAGCACACCACGATCCGGGTCTGCGGGTCCTCCAGCAGCGGATCGACGTCGAGCAGGCGCGCCGGCGACAGATGGTGGTGGGCCGGGTCCGGACGACTCATGACATCCCCTGCTTCCGACTCATGACGGGTTCTGCCTGTCTGCCCTGGCTCATGACACGCCAGGTCCGCGCTTCCAGTCCGTCCCGGCTCGGCACCCGCCCTGCCCGCGTGCCCGCTCCGGGTCGGCTCATGACACGTCCTGCTCGCGTTCCGCGGCCGTGCCGGCCCATGACACGCCCTGCCCGCGTGCCCGGTCCGTGCCCCCTCATGACACGCCCTGCTCGCGCAGCTCGCGGGCCAGCTCGTACAGCCCTGCCAGGTCCATGCCCTCGGCGAACAGCGGCAGTTCGTGCAGCGGCAGGCCCACCTCGGCCAGTACCGCACGCTGCTCGTGCTCCAGCGTGTACCGCTCGGCGTACTCATCGGCCTGCGTGAGCAGCGGGTCCACCAGCCGCTCGGCGTGCCCCCCGCGCCGCGCCCCGCCGAGCCCGGCGGACGACAGGGACCGCGCGACAGTGGAACGCGGGACCGTCCGCAGGAGTTCCAGGTCGGTCTCGTCCAGCACCTCCGGCCGGACCATGTTCACGATGATCCGGCCCACCGGCAGCCGGGCCGAACGCAGCTCGGCGATGCCGTCCACCGTCTCCTGGACGGGCATCTCCTCCAGCAGCGTCACCAGGTGCACGGCCGTCTCGGGCGACTTCAGCACCCGCATCACGGCCTGCGCCTGATTGTGTATCGGGCCGATCTTGGCGAGGCCGGCCACCTCGTCGTTCACGTTCAGGAAGCGCGTGATCCGCCCGGTCGGCGGGGCGTCCATGACGACGTAGTCGTAGGCGAACCGCCCGCTGCGCTCCTTGCGGCGCACCGCCTCGCACGCCTTGCCGGTCAGGAGGACGTCCCTGAGGCCGGGCGCGATGGTGGTGGCGAAGTCGATCGCGCCGAGCTTCTTCAGGGCCCGTCCTGCGCTGCCCAGCTTGTAGAACATCTGGAGGTAGTCCAGAAGGGCCAGTTCGGGGTCGATGGCGAGGGCATACACCTCCCCGCCCCCGGGTGCTACCGCGATCTTCCGTTCCTCGTAAGGCAGCGCCTCCGTTTCGAAGAGCTGCGCGATGCCCTGACGGCCCTCGACCTCGACGAGAAGCGTCCGCTTCCCCTCCGTGGCCAGGGCCAGCGCTAGGGCCGCGGCCACCGTGGTCTTGCCGGTACCGCCCTTGCCGCTGACGACCTGGAGCCTGCTCACGTATTCGAGCCTAACCAGTCCGCGCCCGGGCTACGCGGGAGGCTGTGGACAACCGGTGCGGTGGTGGGCCGCGTGGCCCCCGCCCGCCAGGGGCTAGAGTCGGCCGCATGACCAAGTGGGAATACTCGACTGTGCCGCTGCTCGTCCACGCCACGAAGCAGATTCTGGACACCTGGGGCGAGGACGGCTGGGAGCTCGTCCAGGTCGTGCCCGGGCCGAACAACCCCGAGCAGCTCGTCGCCTACCTGAAGCGGGAGAAGCAGTAGTGGGCGCCGTCGAGGCGAAGCTGGCCGAGCTCGGCCTGAGCCTGCCCGACGTGGTCCCGCCGCTCGCCGCGTACCAGCCGGCCGTGCAGTCCGGCCCGTACGTCTACACCGCCGGCCAGCTCCCGATGGTGGACGGCAAGCTTCCGGTCACCGGCAAGGTCGGTGCGGAGGTCACCGCCGAGGAGGCCAAGGAGCTGGCACGCACCTGCGCGCTGAACGCCCTGGCCGCCGTCAAGTCCGTCGCCGGTGACCTGGACCGCATCGCGCGTGTGGTGAAGGTCGTCGGCTTCGTGGCCTCGGCCTCGGACTTCACGGGTCAGCCCGCGGTGCTGAACGGCGCGAGCGAGCTGCTCGGCGAGGTCCTCGGCGACAAGGGCGTGCACGCGCGCAGCGCGGTCGGTGTCGCGGTGCTGCCGCTGGACGCGCCGGTCGAGGTCGAGATCCAGGTGGAGCTCGCGTAACACCCCGTGGGGTCCGTCGGCGGGTCCCAGCTGCGGAATCCGTCCCGGGGGCCACTCGAACATCCGCCCGTCACGGGATAGCCTCGCGCCCATGGCGAACGGTCAGTGGTACCCCCCGGAGTGGCCGGACCGCATCCGCGCACTCGCGGCCGGCACCCTCACCCCGGTGACCCCCAAGCGCGCGGCCACCGTCATGCTGCTGAAGGACACGGGCAGCGGCCCCGTCGTCCACATGCTGCGCAGACGCGCCTCCATGGCCTTCGCCGGAGGCGCGTACGCGTATCCGGGCGGCGGGGTCGACCCGCGTGACGACGACCACCACGTCCGCTGGGCGGGCCCCACGCGCGCGTGGTGGGCCGAGCGGCTCGGCGTCGACGAGACGGCGGCCCAGGCGATCGTGTGCGCGGCCGTGCGTGAGACCTACGAGGAGGCGGGCGTCCTGCTCGCCGGGCCGGACTCCGGCTCGGTCGTCGGCGACAGCACCGGCGCCGACTGGGAGGCCGACCGGGCCGCCCTGGTCGCCCGGGACCTGTCCTTCGCCGAGTTCCTGGACCGCCGCGGCCTGGTCCTGCGCTCCGACCTGCTCGGCGCCTGGACCCGCTGGATCACCCCCGAGTTCGAGGCCCGCCGCTACGACACCTGGTTCTTCGTCGCCGCCCTCCCTCAGGGACAGCGCACCCGCAACGCCTCCACGGAGGCCGACCGCACGGTGTGGATCGCCCCGCGCGAGGCGGCGGCCGGGTACGACCGGGGCGAGCTGCTGATGATGCCGCCGACGATCGCGACCCTGCGCCAGCTCACGGCGTACGAGACGGCCGCCGGGGCGCTCGACGCCGCTGAGGGACGGGACCTCACGCCCGTCCTGGCCACCGCCCTCCTGGTGGACGGGGAGATCGTGCTCTCCTGGCCGGGGCACGACGAGTTCACCAAGCACATCGCGACCGGGGGAGCCACCGCATGACGGACGCAAGCGCCCTTCCCGGCCAGCCTCGCGGCGGGGTCCTCTCGGGACCCGCCACCGCACGGGCCGTCAACGTCCTGGCCCCGAACGCGTCCGCGATGACCCTGGACGGCACCAACACCTGGATCCTCTCCGAGCCCGATTCCGACCTGGCCGTGGTGATCGACCCGGGGCCCCTGGACGACGGGCACCTACGGCAGGTCGTCACCACCGCCGAGCAGGCCGGCAAGCGCGTCGCCCTCACCCTGCTGACCCACGGTCATCCCGACCACGCGGAGGGCGCCGCCCGCTTCGCGGAACTGACCGGCACGCGCGTGCGTGCCCTCGACCCGGCCCTGCGCCTGGGCGACGAGGGGCTGGCCGCCGGAGACGTGATCACCACCGGCGGGCTGGAACTGCGCGTGGTGCCGACCCCCGGCCACACCGCCGACTCCCTGTCCTTCCACCTCCCGGCCGACCGGGCGGTCCTCACCGGGGACACGATCCTCGGCCGGGGCACGACGGTCGTGGCCCACCCCGACGGCCGTCTCGGCGACTACCTGGACTCCCTGCGCCGGCTGCGCTCCCTCTCGGTCGACGACGGCGTGCACACGGTCCTGCCGGGCCACGGCCCGGTCCTGGAGGACGCCCAGGGCGTCGTCGAGTACTACCTCGCCCACCGGGCCACCCGCCTCGCCCAGGTCGAGACGGCCGTGGAGGACGGCTACCGCACCCCCGCGCAGGTCGTCGCCCACGTCTACGCCGACGTGGACCGCTCCCTGTGGCCGGCGGCGGAACTGTCGGTCCGGGCCCAGCTGGACTACCTGGAGGAGCACGGGCTCATCTGACCGTGCGCGGAGACGACGTCGGGCCCCGCCTCCTGAGGAGGCGGGGCCCGATGACGTACGGCGGGGTGTGCGCGTCAGCGCGAGCGCTTCGCGAGGCGCTCCACGTCCAGGAGGATCACCGCGCGGGCCTCCAGGCGCAGCCAGCCGCGCTGGGCGAAGTCCGCCAGGGCCTTGTTGACCGTCTCACGGGACGCGCCGACCAGCTGGGCCAGCTCCTCCTGCGTGAGGTCGTGCACGACGTGGATGCCCTCCTCGGACTGCACCCCGAATCGGCGCGACAGGTCCAGCAGGGCGCGGGCGACCCGGCCCGGGACGTCCGAGAAGACGAGGTCGGACATGGCGTCGTTGGTCTTGCGCAGCCGGCGCGCGACGGCGCGCAGCAGCGCCGTGGCCACCTCCGGGCGGGCGTTCAGCCAGGGCTGGAGGTCGCCGTGGCCGAGGCCGAGCAGCTTGACCTCGGTCAGTGCCGTGGCGGTCGCGGTGCGCGGGCCCGGGTCGAACAGCGAGAGCTCACCGATGAGCTCGCCGGGGCCGACCACGGCCAGCATGTTCTCGCGGCCGTCGGGGGACGTGCGGTGGAGCTTCACCTTGCCCTCCGTGACCACGTAGAGGCGGTCACCGGGGTCGCCCTCATGGAACAGCGAGTCACCGCGGGCGAGGGTCACCTCACTCATGGAGGCGCGGAGCTCCGCGGCCTGCTCGTCATCGAGCGCCGCGAAGAGCGGATTGCGCCGCAGAACGTCGTCCACGAGTTCTCTCCTTGTCGACCTGCTCAGGGGATCTTGCTCCCCCGTGTACCGAGGGACCGTGGTGCCCATTTTGTCGGGCGGTCCAAACAGTGTGATCTGTCACAAGGATGCCGCACACGTGTCCCGGGGTACGCGGCAGGGGTCCAATTGGGCGCCGATCTTCAGGGGCCGGGGCGGATGTCGGTGCCGGGTCGTAGGCTTGCCGGGTGTCCAAATCGCCGGTGAGAGCACAGGCCGAGGGGGCTGCGCGGGTGGTTGTACGTCGCGATTCCGCTGTGGGCGAACAGAGCCCCGATGGCGGTAGGAAAACGGCGAAACAGAACAAGGCGGAACCAGTGAAGAAGACGGCGGCAGCGAAGAAGGCCGCTTCCGCACATCGGGGCGCCTCTGCCAAGAAGGCCGCCGCCCCGGCGAAGAGGGCTGCTTCCGCCAAGAAGGCCGCCTCCGCGGAGAAAGCCACCCCGGTGAAGAAGGCCGCGGCCGCGAGGAAGGCCACCTCGTCGAGGAAGGCCACCTCGTCGAAGAAGGCCGCCCCGGCGAAGAAGGCCGCCTCCGTGAAGAAGGCGCCTGCGGCCAAGAAGGTCGTGGTGGCGCCCAAGAAGGCCGCCGCCCGGGTCAAGGCCGCCCCCGCGAAGGCCGTCGTCCACCCGCCGGGTGACGAGTCACGCACCGCCCTGGTCCGCCGGGCCCGCCGTATCAACCGCGAGCTCGCCGAGGTCTTCCCGTACGCCCACCCCGAGCTGGACTTCGAGAACCCCTTCCAACTGGTCGTCGCCACGGTCCTGTCCGCCCAGACGACCGACCTGCGCGTCAACCAGACGACGCCCTCCCTCTTCGCGAAGTACCCGACCCCGGAGGATCTCGCCGCCGCCAACCCCGAGGAGGTGGAGGAGATCCTCCGCCCGTGCGGCTTCTTCCGGGCCAAGACGAAGTCCGTCATAGGGCTGTCGAAGGCCCTGGTCGAGGAGTTCGGCGGAGAGGTGCCCGGCCGGCTCGAGGACCTGGTGAAGCTGCCCGGCGTGGGCCGCAAGACCGCGTTCGTCGTGCTGGGCAACGCCTTCGGCCGCCCCGGCATCACGGTGGACACGCACTTCCAGCGCCTGGTGCGCCGCTGGCAGTGGACCGGCGAGACCGACCCCGACAAGATCGAGGCCGCCGTCGGCGCGCTCTTCCCGAAGAGCGACTGGACGGACCTGTCGCATCACGTGATCTGGCACGGCCGCCGCATCTGCCACGCCCGCAAGCCCGCGTGCGGCGCCTGCCCGATCGCTCCGCTCTGCCCGGCGTACGGCGAGGGCGAGACCGACCCGGAGAAGGCGAAGAAGCTCCTCAAGTACGAGAAGGGCGGCTTCCCCGGCCAGCGTCTGAAGCCGCCGCAGGCTTACCTGGACGCGGGCGGCAGACCGGCGCCGCCCCTGGGGGCCGGATGAGCCGCTCGTTCAGGGGATCCCG
This sequence comes from [Streptosporangium] indianense, assembly GCF_021474405.1. Taxonomy (GTDB): domain Bacteria; phylum Actinomycetota; class Actinomycetes; order Streptomycetales; family Streptomycetaceae; genus Streptomyces; species Streptomyces indiaensis. The sequence goes on along the minus strand of NZ_JAKEIO010000003.1, from coordinate 101,141 downwards.
GGCGGGCGCGGAACGATCTCAGGGGCGTCGTGCGTTGGGCGCGGCAGGACGACGGGGGTGGCGATGACGCGTGCGAGCGACACACAGGGCGGGCCGGTGGCGCTGAGCAAGGACGGTCTGCCCGGCTGGCTGGCTCCCGTGGTGCACGCCGTGGAGACCGTCCGCCCGACGCAGCTGAGCCGGTTCCTGCCGCCGAAGGACGGGGCGGGGCGGCAGTCCGCCGTGCTGGTCCTGTTCGGTGAGGGCGCGCACGGCCCGGAGCTGCTGCTCATGGAGCGTGCGAGCTCGCTGCGTTCGCACGCCGGCCAGCCCTCCTTCCCGGGCGGCGCCCTCGACCCGGAGGACGGTGACCCGCACGGCGACGGCCCGCTGCGGGCCGCCCTGCGCGAGGCGGAGGAGGAGACCGGCCTCGACCCCTCCGGCGTCCAGCTCTTCGGCGTCCTGCCCCGGCTCTACATCCCGGTCAGCGGCTTCGTCGTCACCCCCGTGCTGGGCTGGTGGCGCGAGCCGAGCCCGGTCGGGGTCGTCGATCCGAACGAAACCGCCCGAGTCTTCACCGTCCCCGTGGCGGATCTCACGGATCCCGCCAACCGCGCCACCACCGTCCACCCCAGTGGCCACCGAGGTCCGGCATTTCTGGTCGAATCAGCCCTTGTCTGGGGTTTCACGGCCGGAATCATCGACCGTCTGCTGCACTTCGCGGGCTGGGAGCGCCCCTGGGACCGCGAGAAGCAGGTCCCCCTCGACTGGCGCGCATGACAGGGTGGCCTTCGTGAACGTGCTGGACATCTTGTTGCTGGTCGCCGCCGTGTGGTTCGCGGTCGTGGGATACCGCCAGGGGTTCGTCGTCGGCATCCTGTCGGTGATCGGCTTCCTGGGCGGTGGCCTCGTCGCGGTCTACGTGCTGCCCGTCATCTGGGACGCGCTGACGGACAACGCGGAGGTGAGCACGACCGCCGCCGTGGTGGCGGTCGTCGTCGTCATCGTCTGCGCCTCCGTCGGCCAGGCCCTGACCACCCACCTCGGCAACAAGCTGCGCCGGCACATCACCTGGTCCCCGGCCCGTGCCCTCGACGCCACCGGCGGCGCCCTGGTCAACGTCCTGGCGATGCTGCTGGTGGCCTGGCTGATCGGTTCCGCCCTCGCGGGCACGACGCTGCCGACGGTCGGCAAGGAGGTCCGCAACTCCAAGGTCCTGCTGGGCGTCTCACAGGCCCTGCCGGACCAGGCGGCCACCTGGTTCGCGGACTTCTCCTCCGTCCTCGCGCAGAACGGCTTCCCGCAGGTCTTCAGCCCGTTCTCCAACGAGCCCATCACCGACGTCCAGCCGCCCGACCCGGCGCTCGCGGACAGCCCCGTGGCGGACCGCGCCCAGCGCTCCATCGTCAAGGTCACGGGCACGGCCCCGAGCTGCGGCAAGGTCCTGGAGGGCACCGGCTTCGTCTTCTCCGACCGCCGCGTGATGACCAACGCGCACGTGGTGGGCGGAGTCGACGAGCCGACCGTGCAGATCGGCGGCGAGGGCAGGAAGTACGACGCCAAGGTCGTGCTCTACGACTGGCGGCGCGACATCGCCGTGCTCGACGTGCCGGATCTGAAGGCGCCCGTGCTGCGGTTCACCCCGAAGGACGCGAGCAGCGGCGACAGCGCGATCGTCGCGGGCTTCCCGGAGAACGGGTCGTACGACGTGCGGGGCGCGCGCGTACGCGGCCGCATCACGGCGAACGGCCCGGACATCTACCACCGGGGCACGGTCCGACGCGACGTCTACTCCCTCTACGCGACCGTCCGTCAGGGAAACTCCGGCGGCCCGCTGCTCACACCCGACGGCAAGGTCTACGGCGTCGTGTTCGCCAAGTCGCTCGACGACGCCGAGACGGGATACGCGCTGACCGTGGACGAGATCCAGGAGGACATCACCAAGGGGCGCGCCGCCAACGAGCAGGTGGGCAGCGACAGCTGCGCCCTCTAGGGCCCGTCGTCAGGCCCTTTCGGCCCTTTGGTCAGGTGGCGGGGTGTCACTCGCGCGAGTGATGTCTCAGTCGCGTGTGTGGCGCAGACGTACGGAGACCCAGCGGGCCCGGCGGCGGAGGATGCGCGGGATCCCCACCCTGGGATCCGCGGTCACCATCTGCGGTGCGCCGCTTCGCTGGTGGGGGTTCGTACCGCTCGCCGAGCGGCGATTGCGGGTTGCGTCACTGTAGTCGTGCGTCCAGCCCATACCCCGACGTGTGCCCCCGCCCCATGGTCGATAACCGCTCCCGAGGCGTCCAATTGGCCTATGCGCCAGGCAAGTGGCCGTTCGTAGGACAAGCGTTCACAGGCCGGTACGGGGCGGGGTCGCCCGGTCACCGGTCGGGTTCGGGATCCCGCAGCCAGTTGACGAGTTCGGAGGAGAACGCGACGGGGTCCTCCTCGTGCGGGAAGTGCCCGAGACCGTCGAACAGACGCCAGCGGTAGGGGGCTTCGACGTACTCCCCGGACCCGGCCGCGCTGCGCGTGCGCATCACGGGGTCGAGCGAGCCGTGCAGATGGAGCGTCGGCACCCGCACGGGCCGCTTCATCCGCCGGTTGAACTGGATGCCGTCCGGGCGGGCCAGGGAGCGCACCATCCAGCGGTACGGCTCGACCGCGCAGTGTGCCGCGGAGGGGATGCACATGGCGCGGCGGTACGTCTGCAGCGCCTCGTCCTCGGGCGGGCGCGGCCCGGACCACTCCTGGATCAGCTCCGCCACCAGCGCCCCGTCGTCGGCGGTGAGCTGCCGCTCCGGGATCCAGGGCCGCTGGAACCCCCAGATGTGTGACCCGGCACGGGTCTGCTTGACGTCCCGCAGCATGGCCGAACGCCAGCGCCGCGGGTGCGGCATGGACGCGACCGCCAGCCGCCGCACCAGCTTGGGGCGCATCGCGGCCGCCGTCCACGCGAGGTATCCGCCCAGGTCGTGGCCGACCAGCGCGGCGTCCGGCTCGCCCAGGGAGCGGATGACGCCGGTGACGTCGAGCGCGAGGTTGGCCGGGTCGTAGCCGCGCGGTGTGCGGTCGCTGCCGCCGACTCCCCGCAGGTCCATGGCGACGGCCCGGAAGCCGGCGTCGGCGAGCGCCACCAGCTGGTGCCGCCAGGTCCACCAGAACTGCGGGAAGCCGTGCAGCAGCAGCACCAGCGGCCCGTCGCCCAGCTCGGCGATGTGGAAGCGGGCGCCGTTGGCGGCGACGTCCCGATGGCTCCAGGGGCCGTCCAGCAGGACGGCCGGAGCCGCTGGTTCCGAAGGTGTCTGTCCCGCAGGGGTGGAGGAGCCCGTCATGACGACGAGCGTGCCACAGCCTCGATGGCCTCGGGGACCCGGTCCTGCGGCAGCTCCGGACGCGGGTGCGGCTTGGCCTTCTGCAGCACGACCGCGCTCTCCTTCATCGACGCGGCGACCTTCTGCGGGCCCTTGCTCTTCTTGGCCTTCTTCGCGAAGGTCACGCCGATCAGCGCGAGCACTCCGGCGACCAGCACGTTCGCCGCGAACGACAGCAGGAAGCAGACCGCGAGGTTCCAGTCGCTCCAGGTGCGGATGCCGTACGCCAGCGCGAAGTTCAGCATCGGCAGCGAGAAGATCAGGACCGCGCCGGCCGCCGAGAAGGCGCCGCCACTGGTCGCACCGCGCTTCACGTCCTGCTTGAGCTGCGCCTTCGCCAGCGCGATCTCGTCGTGCACCAGCGCCGACATTTCCGCCGTCGCCGAGGCGAACAGCTGGCCGATGCTGCGTTCGGCGCCGACCGGGCTGCCGTCGGGTGCGCTCATCGCGGTCTCCCTCTTCTGCGTACGGTCCGTTTTCCGCGTCTTGTTCCTGACCCGCCGCAGTCGTCCGACTGGGTGCGGCCTGACTGCGTACGGTCCCGTCTTTTGTACCGTCTCGTCAGATCATGCCGGACGGTGGTGGTCCTCGCCTGCCCCGCCCGGCACTTCGGCAAGCCCGTGGCGCGCCGCCGCCTTCTCCTGGGCGATCCTGCGGTGCTCGGCCGCCTTGCGCTCGTAGAGGGCGGCGAGCCGCAGGTGGTACGCCGGGTCGTCCTCCTCGTAGACGTCCGGGATGCCGTCGGCGTCCTCGTCGCGCTCCTCTTCCTCCCACAGGCGCCGGTACTTGGCGTTGCGGATCTTCAGCAGGACGGTCGCGAGTGCCGCGGCGATGAGCGAGCCCAGCAGGACGGCGGCCTTGACCTCGTTGGTCATCGCCTGGTCGTCGTCGAAGGCGAGTTCGCCGATGAGCAGCGACACGGTGAAGCCGATGCCGGCGAGGCTCGCCACCGCGAACACGTCCGCCCAGGCGAGGTCGTCACTGAGCGAGGCCCGGGTGAAACGGGCCGTCAGCCAGGTGCCACCGAAGATGCCGACCGCCTTGCCGACGACGAGACCGAGGACCACACCGAGGGTCTCCGGCCGCGTGAACACGTCGGCGAGCGCCCCGCCGGACACCGCGACGCCCGCGCTGAACAACGCGAACAGCGGCACCGCGAGCCCCGCCGACAGGGGCCGCACCAGGTGCTCGATGCGCTCGCCGGGGGAGCGGTCCTCGCCCTCGCGCCGGTGGCAGCGCAGCATGAGGCCCATGGCGACACCGGCGACGGTGGCGTGGATGCCGCTGTTGTACATCAGCGCCCAGACGACGAGGCCCAGCGGCACGTACACGTACCAGCCGCGCACACCCTTGCGGAGCAGCAGCCAGAACAGCACCAGCCCCGCGACGGCCCCGCCCAGCGCGGCGAAGTTCAGGTCGGCGGTGAAGAACACCGCGATGATCAGGATCGCGAAGAGGTCGTCGACGACGGCGAGGGTCAGCAGGAAGGCCCGCAGCGCGCTCGGCAGGGAGCTGCCGATGACGGCGAGGACGGCGAGCGCGAACGCGATGTCGGTGGCGGTCGGCACCGCCCAGCCGGCCAGGGAGCCACCCCCCGCGACGGCGGTGACGGTGTAGACGAGCGCCGGTACGGCCATGCCGCACAGCGCGGCGACGACGGGCAGCGCGGCGGCTTTCGGGTCGCGCAGGTCGCCCGCCACGAGTTCCCGTTTGAGCTCGATGCCGGCGACGAAGAAGAAGATCGCGAGCAGTCCGTCGGCGGCCCAGTGCGCGACGGACAGGTCGAGGCCGAGGGCGGCGGGGCCCAGGTGGTAGTGGGAGACGCTCTCGTAGCTGCTCTGCAACGCGGGGATGTTCGCCCAGAGCAGCGCGGCGACCGCGGCCACGAGCAGCAGCACCCCGCCGACGGTCTCGGTGCGCAGCGCGTCAGCCACATACGTCCGCTCGGGCAGCGACAGCCGGCTGAGGACCTTGCGGGGGGTGCTGGGGCGGGGCGCGGTCACGAGGGAAACCTCCGGTCGGTGGGCAGGGCTGAACGCATGCCGACCAGACTTCCCGGCGCACCATGGAGCACTTGTTTTGCTTAGTTTAGCTAAGGGTGTGGCGGGGCGCACTTTCAGCGCCCTCACCATGGGCGGGGGCGCACCCGCGCACCTCACGACGGGCACCACGGGCACCCACGCGGGCACCCGGCTCGCTGGCCGCCGGGTGCCCGTCGTCGGTTCCGCTATGCCCGCTCAGTCCTCACGGTGCCGGCTCAGTCCTCGCTGGGCGCGGCCGGCAGCTTGGCCTGGATGAGGTCCATGACCGTGGAGTCGGTCAGCGTGGTGACGTCACCGAGCTGGCGGTTCTCCGCGACGTCCCGCAGCAGCCGGCGCATGATCTTGCCGGAGCGGGTCTTGGGCAGCTCGGCCACCGGCAGGATCCGCTTCGGCTTGGCGATCGGGCCGAGGGTGGTGCCGACGTGCGTGCGCAGCTCGGCGACCAGGTCCTCGGTCTCGGCGGCCGTGCCGCGCAGGATCACGAAGGCGACGATGGCCTGTCCGGTCGTCTCGTCCGCCGCGCCGACCACGGCCGCCTCGGCGACCGAGGGGTGGGAGACGAGCGCCGACTCGACCTCCGTGGTGGAGATGTTGTGCCCGGAGACGAGCATGACGTCGTCGACCCGGCCGAGCAGCCAGATGTCGCCGTCGTCGTCCTTCTTGGCACCGTCACCGGCGAAGTACTTGCCCTCGAAGCGCGACCAGTACGTGTCGATGAACCGCTGGTCGTCGCCCCAGATGGTGCGCAGCATCGACGGCCACGGCTCGGTGAGCACCAGGTAGCCGCCCCCGCCGTCGGGCACCTCGCCCGCCTCGTCGTCCACGACCGTCGCGGAGATGCCGGGCAGCGGCGTCTGCGCCGAACCGGGCTTGGTGGCGGTCACGCCCGGCAGCGGGCTGATCATCATCGAGCCGGTCTCGGTCTGCCACCAGGTGTCGACGACCGGGGTGCGGTCGCCGCCGATGTTCTTGCGGTACCAGACCCAGGCCTCGGGGTTGATCGGCTCGCCGACCGAGCCCAGCACGCGCAGGCTGGACAGGTCGAACTTGGCGGGGATGTCGTCGCCCCACTTCATGAACGTACGGATCGCGGTCGGCGCGGTGTAGAGGATCGTCACGCCGTACTTCTGCACGATCTCCCAGAAGCGGCCCTGGTGCGGGGTGTCGGGCGTGCCTTCGTACATGACCTGCGTCGCGCCGTTGGCGAGCGGGCCGTAGACGATGTACGAGTGGCCGGTGACCCAGCCGACGTCGGCGGTGCACCAGTAGACGTCGGTCTCCGGCTTGAGGTCGAAGACGGCGTGGTGGGTGTAGGCGGTCTGCGTGAGGTAGCCGCCGGAGGTGTGCAGGATGCCCTTCGGCTTCCCCGTGGTGCCCGAGGTGTAGAGGATGAACAGCGGGTGCTCGGCGTCGAAGGCCTGCGGGGTGTGCTGGGTGCTCTGCCGTTCCACCAGGTCGTGCCACCACACGTCGCGGCCCTCGGTGAAGGCGACCTCCTGGCCGGTGCGGCGTACGACCAGGACGTGCTCGACGATGCCGGCCTTCTCGACGGCCTCGTCCACGGCCGGCTTGAGCGCGGACGGCTTGCCGCGGCGGTAGCCGCCGTCGGAGGTGATGATCACGCGGGCGTCGGCGTCCTGGATGCGGGTGGCGAGCGCGTCGGAGGAGAAGCCGCCGAAGACGACCGAGTGGGCGGCGCCGATCCGGGCGCAGGCCAGCATCGCGATCGCCGTCTCGGGGATCATCGGCATGTAGACGGCGACCCGGTCGCCCGCCTGGACTCCCAGCTCCAGCAGGGCGTTGGCCGCCTTGGAGACCTCGTCCTTGAGCTCGGCGTAGGTGATGGCGCGGCTGTCGCCGGGCTCGCCCTCGAAGTGGATGGCGACCCGGTCGCCGTGCCCGGCCTCCACATGGCGGTCGACGCAGTTGTAGGCGACGTTGAGCTCGCCGTCCTTGAACCACTTGGCGAACGGCGGGTTCGACCAGTCGAGGGTCTCGGTGGGCTCCTTGGCCCAGGTCAGCCGGCGGGCCTGCTCGGCCCAGAAGCCGAGCCTGTCAGCCTTGGCCTGTTCATACGCCTCCGCGGTGACGTTGGCGTTCGCGGCCAGGTCGGCGGGGGGTGCGAACCTGCGCTCTTCCTTGAGCAGGTTGGCCAGGCTCTCGTTGCTCACGGCATCTGCCTTTCCCAGGGTGTCCGTTGTGTCCCAGGCCACAGCTCATCAGACCCGGGGGTGCGATGACAAGGGCCGACCGCCGATTGGTTTAGACCTGTCGGTGGTGCGGGCGGGACCGGGGGTCATCCGTACCCACGGACGCCGACCAGGGAAAGTTCACCGGCACGGGGGCACGCCCTCACCCTTGGGGCCGGGCGGGAGATGCCGTGGCCCGGCGTGCCGGGCGGGAGAGACCGCGCCCGGCATGTCGGGCGGGAGAGACCCTGACCCGGAGGGCCGAGCGGCAGAGACCCCGCCCCGGCGGGCCGGGTGGGGCGGCGACGTGACAGGGCGCCGGGCGGGAGGATGACCTGGCCCGGCGCCCCGTGCCGTGCTCATGCCGTCAGGCCGGACTCCCGTACGCGGTCGAATACGCCGTCCGCGTCCGTCTCGGTGAGCAGGTACGCCTCGGCCTCGCCCACGTGGAAGTACATCCCGTGCAGCTCCAGGGTGCCCTCGTCGATGGCCCGGGCCACCGAGTCGTGCGCGCGCAGGTGCTCCAACTGCTGGACCACGTTGGTCAGGCAGAGCTGCTCGACCGCGTCCTCGGGGGAGCGCCCGGCCAGCCTGCCCCAGGACAGACGGTCGTCGGCCATGCGCTCCAGACTCGGCAGCCCGTGCCGCAGCCACCGCTTCAGCGGGGTCTGCGCGCCGCCGGGCTCGGAGCTGAGCAGCGCCTGCATGGCGCCGCATCCCGAGTGCCCGCAGACCGTGATGGACCGCACCTGCAGCACGTCCACGGCGTACTCGATCGCCGCCGCCACCGAGTCGTCACCGCTCTCCTCGCCCGGGCGCGGGACGAGGTTGCCCACGTTGCGCACGACGAACAGATCGCCCGGCCCGCTGGAGGTGATCATCGAGGTGACCAGCCGGGAGTCGGCGCAGGTGAGGAACAGCTGCGACGGCTGCTGCCCCTCTCTCGCAAGCCGGGCCAGCTCGCTGCGCATCAGGGGTGCGGTGTTGCGCTGGAACGCGCTGATGCCACGCGCCAGTTCGTGCCCGGTGCCTCCGCCGATGCCGCCGGTGCCCGTCGTATCCGGCTCGGAGCCGTCCGGTCCGTCCGCGTTCTTCTCGGCGGGGGGTGCGGACCGGGGGCTGTCGCACTGGTGGTTGCGCCAGGGTGTCCAGGGCCGGCAGCGGCAGTCGCCGGAGGACTGGGGCTCGGAGATACGGGTGCCGGGATGCCGGCCGGTGATCTCGACGGTGCCGCCCTGCGCGGTGTGCGTCTTCTGCCAGTCCTGCAACGTCTCGTATGCGGCGTGGTCCATGAACGACCCGTCCAGCTCGACGACGGTGTCGGCGCCGTGGGGCACGAGATGCAGGGCCCGGCTGAGCCGTGGCACCGCGAGGAACGTCAACTGGCCTCTGACGTGAACGTGATGGACTCCTTCCTTTTCGTCGTGCGTGATGCGGGTGCGGGTGAGGCGGTGCAGGGCGACGCCGACGGCCGTGGCGACACCGAGCGCCACGCCCTCCAGGACGCCGAGGGAGACCACGCCGAGGGTGGTGACGGCGTAGACCCACACTTCCCGGTGGCGGGTCACCGTGCGGATGTGGTTCAGGGACACCATCTGGATGCCGACGGCCATCACCAGGGCGGCGAGCGAGGCGAGCGGGATGAGCTCCAGGATCGGGACCATCAGCAGCGTGGCGATCACTACGAGAACGCCGTGCAGCATCGTGGAGTTCCGGCTGACCGCGCCCGCGTGGACATTCGCCGAACTCCGCACGGCCACACCCGCGATGGGCAGTCCGCCGAGTGATCCGGAGACGATGTTGGCGGCGCCCTGTCCGAGCAGTTCGCGGTCGAGGTGCGAGCGCCCGACACGGGGCGACAGCCCCGGGCGGCCGGCCACCAGCTTGTCCACGGCGACCGCGCCGAGCAGCGACTGCACGCTGCACACCAGCGTGGTGGTGAGCACGGCGGCGACCAGGCCGAGCACGGGGCCCTCGGGCAGCCCGGCCAGGGCGTGGTTGCTCCACGACGGCAGGTCGACCTTGGGCAGGCGGAGCCCGGCGAGGGCGGCGGCCGCGGTGGCTCCGGCGACGGCGACGAGCGCCGCCGGGACCTTGCGCAGCAGGCGTCCGGCCCGGCCGGGCAGTCTCGGCCAGAGCAACAGCAGCGCCAGGGTCAGGACGCTCACGGACACGGCCGCGGGGCGCATGTGCGCCAACTGGGCGGGCAGCGCGCGGAGGTTGTCCGGGACGGAGCTCTGCGGTGTGCCGCCGAGCACGATGTGCAGCTGGGCGACGGCGATGGTGACGCCGATCCCGGCGAGCATGCCGTGCACGATGGCGGGGCTGACGGCGAGGGCGCCCCGTGCCACGCGCAGGCAGCCGAGGCCCAGTTGGGCGAGGCCGGCGAGGACGGTGATGGCGCAGGTCGTCCGCCAGCCGTAGCGCTGGATGAGGTCGGCGGTGACGACGGTGAGCCCGGCGGCGGGGCCGCTCACCTGGAGCGGGCAGCCGCCGAGCCGCCCGACGACGAGCCCGCCCACGGCGGCGGCGACGAGGCCGGCCTGGAGAGGGGCGCCGGTGGCCAGGGCGATGCCCAGGGACAGGGGCAGTGCGATCAGGAAGACCGCGATCGAGGCCGAGACGTCGGCACCCGCGATCCGGAATCGGCGGGGGCCGGTCGGCGGCGGACTGTGGGGTGGGTGGGTGTGCTCGGTCCGGTTCGGGTCGGCGGCGCGTGTGGGGACGCAGGCTGACATGGTTTCCCGTCTCCTCCGGGGCTGCGCGGTCGCGTGAAGTGGGGTCCGCTCGGGGCGGGGCTGTCGGTCGCGGCGGTCACGGCGTAATACGGCGGGATGAAACAACGGTCGGTAAACGGATCGTAATGCAGAGTAAAGGGCAGGCATAGACTTTGCGGGCAAATAGGCCCATAAATCACTCTGAAGGGTGAATTAGCTCTTTGGTCGGCTTGTCGTACTAATTCCTTCTCAGTCTCGTGCGAATTTGGCGGCGCTGTCCGCACCCGAGAGAAGGAAGAAGGTGGGCGGAACATGGCCGCCACCCACAGGATCGCCGCGGGCTCCGTCATCGCCGCGGTCTGCGCCGCATCGCTCGCCGGCTGCGCGACCGGCACCCCCCGGCAGGAGGCCCCGGCCCCGCGGAAGCCGATGCCCGCACAGGCGCCGAAGAGCTCGGTCCGGCTGATCGGAGACGGCTCCACCGCCTACACCGGCGCCCAGCCGCACCTGCCACGCCCCGAACGCCTGCGGCCTGGCCAGAAGCCCCCGCAGTTCGTCGTCTTCTCCTGGGACGGTGCGGGCGAGGACAGCCAGAAGCTGTTCTCGCACTTCCGCAAGGTCGCCAAGGAGAACAACGCGACCATGACGTACTTCCTGAGCGGCGTGTACATGCTGCCGGAGGACCAGCGCGACCGGTACCGGCCGCCGCAGCACTCCCCGGGCCGCTCCGACATCGGCTTCAACGACCGCCGTGGCATCGCCGCCACCGCCGAGCAGCTGCGCCTGGCGTGGCTGGAGGGCAACGAGGTCGGCACCCACTTCAACGGCCACTTCTGCGGCAGCGGCGGGGGCGTGGGCGAGTGGTCGGTGGAGGACTGGAAGGACGAGATCGCCCAGGCCAAGCAGTTCGTGAAGACCTGGAAGACCAACGCCGGCCTGAAAGGCGCCGCGCCGCTGCCCTTCGACTACGACAAGGAGCTGATCGGCGCCCGCACGCCCTGCCTGGAGGGCCAGCGCAACTTCATGCGCGCCGCGAGCGACCTGGGCTTCCGCTACGACACCAGCGGCGTGAACGACCAGGTCTGGCCGAAGAAGAAGATGGGTCTGTGGGACCTGTCGATGCAGCTCGTGCCGTTCCCCGGGCACTCCTTCGAGCAGCTCACCATGGACTACAACTTCATGGTCAACCAGTCGGGCACCAAGACCCAGGGCAACCCCGCCCTGCACGACTTCTGGGGCGACCAGATGCGCGACGGCCTGCTCAAGGGCTTCTCACGGGCCTACGACGGCAACCGGGCGCCCCTGATCATCGGCAACCACTTCGAGTCCTGGAACGGCGGCACCTACATGCGGGCCGTCGAGGAGGTCATCGAGACGGTGTGCACCAAGGAGGAGGTGCGCTGCGTCTCGTTCCGGCAGCTCGCCGACTGGCTCGACGCCCAGGACCCGAAGAAGCTGGAGAAGCTGCGCACCCTGCAGGTGGGCCAGGCGCCCAAGGAGGGCTGGGCGTCCTTCCTGTCGGACCGGCCCGCCCCGGCGCCCAAGGGTGTGCCCGGGGCTCCGGCGGCCGGGAGGTAGCCCTCAGGGCGGACATCGCACGGCGCACGCGCGCGTGAAGATGGCCACTCCGCCGCGGCGCGGGCCCCAGGGGTGCGTAGGGTCGTACTCATGAGTACAGCAGGCGCGAGCGCCGATCCCCTCGCGGCCCTGGGGGCGCTGCCCGGAGTGGCCGATTCCGTGGAGTCCGTACGCAAGGCCGTGGACCGGGTCTACGGGCACCGGATCATGCGGCGGCGCAGCAACGCCATCACCTCCGAGGCCGCGCTGCGCGGCGCCCGCGGCTCGGCCGCGCTGTCCGGCGCGGACTGGGCCCTGGAGGAGGTCCGTCGGCGCACGGACTTCAGCGGCGACGACGAGGCCCGCACCGTGGGTGCCGCCCTGCGGCTCACCGCGGAGGCGGGCCAGCTGCTGTCGATCTGGCGGCAGTCGCCCCTGCGCGTGCTGGCCCGGCTGCACCTGGTGGCCGCGGCGGACAAGGCAGAGCAGGTGGGACGGCCGCGGCAGGAGGGCGAACCGGTCGACGAGCCGCTCGTCGGGCTGCCGCTGCCGAGCGCCGCGGAGGCGCACGGCAGGCTGGACGGACTGGCCGGTCTGATCATCGCGGGCGGTTCCGCGCCGGCGCTGGTGACGGCCGCCGTCGTGCACGGCGAACTCCTCGCGCTACGCCCCTTCCCCTCCCACAACGGCCTGGTCGCGCGCACTGCCGAGCGCATCGTCCTGGTCGGCAGCGGGCTGGACCCGAAGTCGGTGTGCGCGGCCGAGGTCGGTCACGCCGAGCTGGGGCGGGACGCCTATCTGGAGGCCCTCGGCGGGTACGTCTCCGGTACCCCGGAGGGCGTCGCCGCCTGGATCGCCCACTGCGGCAGGGCGGTCGAACTGGGAGCGCGCGAGTCGATGGCGGTGTGCGAGGCGCTGCAGCGCGGAGCGGCGTGACATCTGCCGGTCCACAAAGTGATGCGGCGGTACGAGTTCTCGTACCGCCGCTGGCATGAGCACCGGGTTACCAAGCGTCCTCGATATGTGCCCATCAGGTCGGGGGCTTTGCCCGTCACCTGGTGCGGCTGGCCCGTATTCGACGGGTCGACGTCGCGTGGGTGCCCGGTGTTCATGCGCGGTCCGTGGGGCCAAATGCGTTTAAAGGTGATCCTCTCGGATGTCCTTGGTCTCGCGGGCCGTTGAATCCTTTGTACTCCTGCCCCGCGGCAAGCGGAAGCCCAGGTTGTACTTCTTTACTTTCGGGTTCACGCAAGAAGCGGTGACGCCACAGGTCAAGCGACTGTGGCCCGGCGCCGGTTCGCATACCAGACGAGTCCCGCGGTGGCCGCCGCGGCGCCTATCGCGGCGACGGCGACGAGCGCCGGGCGCGGCGGTACGGAGAACGCGGGGATGCGCTGCTTGAGCCGGACCGGGCGGTGGAAGTCCAGGATCGGCCACCCGCGCGCGAGGGCCTCGCGGCGCAGCGCCCTGTCCGGGTTCACGGCATGGGGGTTGCCGACGGACTCCAGCATCGGCACGTCGGTCGCCGAGTCGCTGTAGGCGTAGCAGCGGCTGAGGTCGTACCCCTCGGACTCGGCCAGCTCCCTGATGGCCTCCGCCTTGGTCGGTCCGTAGGCGTAGTACTCCACGTCGCCGGTGAAGCAGCCGTCGTCGCCCACGACCATGCGGGTGGCGACCACCCGGTCCGCGCCCAGAAGCTCGCCGATCGGTTCGACCACCTCCGCACCCGACGTGGACACGATCACGACGTCGCGGCCGGCGGTGTGGTGCTCCTCGATGAGGGAGGCGGCCTCGTCGTAGATGATCGGGTCGATCAGGTCGTGCAGCGTCTCGGCGACGATCTCCTTGACCTGCTGCACGTTCCAGCCGCGGCACAGGGCGGACAGATATGCGCGCATGCGCTCCATCTGGTCGTGGTCCGCGCCACCGGCGAGGAAGACGAACTGGGCATATGCGGTACGCAAGACGGCCCTGCGGTTGATCAGACCGCCTTGGTAGAACGACTTGCTGAACGTGAGCGTGCTCGACTTCGCAATGACCGTCTTGTCCAGGTCAAAGAAGGCGGCTGTGCGGGGCATCGAGTGGTTTTCCACGTCCCAGAGCATAGGCGCAGCCCATTCGGCGTAAGGTGGGGCGCGTGGGTTTGCCTGAGAAGGCTCTCGGGTACACCATGGAAGTCACGGATCGTTCGCGACCGTGCTAACCCGGCCCGACTCCTCCCCCCCCGAGTCGGCCGTGGGGACGACCCCCGCTCTCCCCCCCGGCGGGGGTCGTCGCATGTCCGGGTGGGTTTTTCCTTCTCAGCGTGGCCTGGCAGCCGTTGAGGTGTGGCTTTCGGCAAAGTGTTGTCATGCTCATGATTTGTCACGGTGTGTAGCTGCGGGACTGCTCTGTGAGGGCCGTGCACAGGGCCGTGCGCAGGGCCCGAGTGACTCACCGGTATGGGTGACCGCGATATTCACAACTCCCGGAACGTCCACAGTTATCCACCAAGATCCACACGATTTCCGGGATCGCTGCATCGTGATTCCGACGCATCCCGCTCGCGGCGAGTTCATGGCCGGTTCCGAGTACCCGGGAGCGTTTGGCCGGTTTCTGTCGGCCGTTCACAGGGAGGCCGCTTGTCGGTTCTTCCCACCTATGGGAATCGCGGGGCCGCAGTGGCTCTGCGAGTCATGCAGCGAAGGGGGTTGGAAACCGTGGCCGGAACCGTCACACACGATCCGCCGCCGGCCGCCGGAGGGCGGCAGGGAGGACCGCTGATCGTCACCGAGGACACCGAACTCCTCGACGATCTGCTGCGCCTGTGCGCGGCAGCCGGCGCCACACCGGAGGTGCACCACGGGGTGCCGGAGCACAGAGGCAGCTGGGAGGCCGCACCGCTCGTCCTGGTCGGCGACGACGCCGCGCGGCGGGTGCGCGGGGCCGCCCGCAGAAGGGGCGTCGTCCTCGTCGGCCGGGACCAGGACGACTCCGGGGTGTGGCGGCGGGCCGTCGAGATCGGCGCCGAGCACGTCCTGATGCTCCCCGACGGCGAGCAGTGGCTGGTCGACCGGATCGCCGACGTGGCCGAGGGCGTCGGCCGGCCCGCCCTCACCGTGGGCGTCATCGGCGGCCGGGGCGGGGCCGGAGCGTCCACGCTCGCATGCGCCCTCGCCGTCACCTCCGCGCGTGAGGGGCTGCGCACCCTCCTCGTGGACGCCGATCCGCTGGGCGGCGGACTCGACGTCCTCCTCGGCGGCGAGACGGCCGAGGGGCTGCGCTGGCCCGCCTTCGCATCCTCGCGCGGGCGGGTCGGTGGCGGAGCCCTGGAGGAGTCGCTGCCCGAGCTGCACGCGCTGCGGGTGCTCAGCTGGGACCGCGGCGACCGGATCGCGGTCCCGCCGCAGGCGGTGCGCGCGGTGCTCGCGGCGGCCCGGCGCCGGGGTGGCACCGTCGTGGTCGACCTGCCACGCCGGATCGACGACGGCGTCGCCGAGGTCCTCTCCCAACTGGACCTGGGCGTGCTCGTGGTGCCCGCCGAGCTGCGGGCCGTCGCGGCCGCGGGGCGGGTGGCGTCCGCGGTCGGCATGGTCCTGCGGGATCTGCGGGTGGCGGTCCGCGGGCCGTACCCGCCGGGGCTCGACGACCGCGAGGTGGCCCGCCTGCTCGGTCTGCCCCTGGTCGGCGAGGTTCCGGTCGAGCCGGGCCTGTCCCGCCCGGACCAGGGCACGGCACCCCCGGGCGCCGCCCCGCGCGGACCGCTCGCCCGGTTCTGCAAGGGGTTCTGGGAGCGCGCACTCGTCGAGGCGGGTACGACATGAGCACCCTGGCCGGACTCGAGGGCGCGGCGCTGCTCGACGGGGTGCGGCGGTGGCTGGCCGAGAGCGGGGCCGAGCCGACCCCCGCGCGCGTGGCGCAGGCGCTGCGCGAGCAGGGGCGGGTCCTCGGGGACGCCGAAGTCCTCGGGGCGGCCGCACAGCTGCGGTCCGAGCTGGTCGGAAGCGGGCCGCTGGAGCCGCTCCTCGCCGATCCGTCGGTGACGGACGTGCTGGTGTCGGCACCGGACCGGGTCTGGGTGGACCGGGGCGGCGGACTGGAGCTGACGCCGGTGCGGTTCGCGGACGCCGCTGCCGTGCGGCGTCTCGCCCAGCGCCTCGCCGCGGTGGCCGGACGCCGGCTGGACGACGCCCGGCCCTGGGCCGACGCCCGGCTGCCCGACGGGACGCGGCTGCACGCGGTGCTGCCGCCGGTCGCCGTGGGCTGCGCCTGCCTGTCGCTGCGGGTCGTCAGACCGCGAGCCTTCACGCTCGGCGAGCTGGTCGCGGCGGGCACGGTGCCGCCGGGCGGGGACCGCATGCTGCGCGCCCTGCTCGACGCCCGGCTGTCCTTTCTCGTCAGCGGCGGCACCGGCACCGGCAAGACCACGCTGCTCAGTGCCCTCCTGGGACTGGTGGGGCCGGGCGAGCGGATCGTCCTCGCCGAGGACTCGGCGGAACTGCGGCCCGACCACCCACACGTCGTGCGGCTGGAGACCAGACCCGCCAACCAGGAGGGCGCGGGCCTCGTCACCCTCGAGGACCTGGTGCGCCAGGCGCTGCGGATGCGACCCGACCGGCTGGTCGTGGGCGAGGTGCGCGGGCCCGAAGTGGTGCATCTGCTGGCCGCGTTGAACACGGGCCACGAGGGCGGCTGCGGGACGGTGCACGCCAACGCCGCCGCCGATGTACCGGCCCGCCTGGAGGCGCTCGGCACGGCGGCGGGACTGGACCGGGCCGCATTGCACAGCCAGTTGGCGGCTGCCCTCTCCGTGGTGCTGCACCTGGTGCGCGACCGGACCGGGCGGCGGCGGATCGCCGAGGTGCACGTGCTGGAACGGGACGCTTCGGGACTGGTGCGGACGGTGCCGGCGCTGCGGTGGGGCGCGCAGGCATTCGTGCGCGAGCGCGGATGGGAGCGACTGAGGGCACTGCTGCGGGGCGGGGCGAGTGGCTTGGAGCCGGGTGAGATGGAGGGGGCGTGTCATGACCGGGGTGTCTGAGATGTCGCTGGGTGCGGCCGTGGCCTGCATGGGGGCTGCCGTCTGGATGCTGGGCGAGCGAGAGGAGGCGGCGCGGCGGGCGCGCCTGCTGCTCGCGGAGGGCGGCCACACCGGGAGGGCGTCGCCCGGGTGGCGGTGGAGGGCCGACGCGTGGTGGCGCGTCCGCGGGCGGCTGCGCGCCGAGTGGTGGTCGCCGGTGGCCGGGTTGCTGCTGGCGGTGCTCGGGACGTCGGTGCTGCCGGCCGTCCTGGGGGCGGCCGGGGTGCCGTTGCTGCGCCAGGCCCGGCTGGCCGGCCGGGCCCGGCGGGACCGGGAGCGCCGGACGGACGCGGTGATCGCGCTGTGCGGGGCGCTGGCCGGTGAGGTCCGGGCCGGGCGGCAGCCGGGAGAGGCACTGCTCCGGGCCGCCCGGGACTGCGGCGGGCTCGCGGACGCGCGGTCCACGGTGCTGGCGGCGGCGCGGTTCGGCGGTGACGTGCCGGACGCGCTCGCCACGGCGGCACGCCAACCGGGTGCCGAGGGGCTGCGGGGACTCGCGGCGTGCTGGCGGGTGGCCGTGGACCAGGGCGCGGGACTCGCGACCGGACTCGACCGGCTCGCCGCGGCCTTGCGGGCCGAGCGCGATCAACAGCAGGACTTGCGAGCCCAGTTGGCGGGTGCTCGGGCCACGGCGGTGATGCTCGCCGGATTGCCGGCTCTGGGGCTCCTCATCGGCACCGCCCTGGGCGCCGACCCCCTCCACGTCCTGCTGCACACCGGAGCGGGGCTGGGCTGTCTGGCGGCCGGCGGAGTGCTGGAGGGCGCGGGGCTGTGGTGGGTGCGGCGGATCGTGCGGGGCGCGGAGGCGGCGGCATGAGCGGGGAAGTCGTCCACAGGCTGGGGGCGGCCGTGGGGATCGTGCTGGCCGCCGCATGGGTGGCGCGTCGGCTGGTGCGGGCGCGGCGCCGTCGGAGCATGCGCCGGCGACTGACCGAGCTGTCCGGGATCCGGGAAGCGGCGATCGCCGTCCCCCGGCCGGAATGGCGCGGGGCCGCACGGAGGTGGTCGGCCCCCGTGGGCGTGGCGTGCGCCGGGTGGGTGCTGGTCGGAGGCCTCGCCGGGGCCGCGGTCGGATTGGCCGGCGCTGCGGGGCTCTGGCGGTGGCGGCTGAGGCGGGAGACGTCCGAGGCGGACCAGGGCGCGCCCGGACTCGCGGAGGCCGTCCGGCAGTTGCCCCTCGCCGCCGACCTGCTGGCGGCGTGCATCGCGGCGGGCGCCGGCCCGGTCGTCGCGGCACAGGCGGTGGGTGAGGCCCTGGGCGGACCTGTCGGCGATGCCCTCGCCCGGGGTGCGGCGGAGGTGCGGCTGGGGGGCGAACCGGGCTCGGCCTGGCGGAGGTTGGCTGCCCTGCCGGGTGCCGGAGGTCTGGCCCGGCTTCTCGAGCGCGCCGATGTGTCCGGGTCGCCCGCGGCGGTGCCGGTCGCACGGCTCGCCGCCGAAGCCCGGGCCGACTGGGGCCGCGCCGCGACGGCCGGGGCCCGCCGGGCGGGCGTGATGGTCAGCGCACCGGTCGGACTCTGCTTCCTGCCCGCGTTCATCGCGGTCGGCGTGCTGCCCGTGGTGATCGGACTCGCGGGCGGGGTGCTCGGAGGGGGTGGTGGATGACGCGGCAGCGGACCCGGAACAAGTGAGCGACAGCAAACGACAATGCGGACTCTTTCCTACGGGGGTTGAGATGTATCAGGCGGTACGGGCACGGCTGTGTGCCCTGGTGTGCGGGATGCGTGCGGCGCGGCGGGACGCGGGGATGGTCACGTCCGAGTACGCGATGGGAATCGTCGCCGCGGTGGCGTTCGCCGTGGTGCTCTACAAGGTCGTCACGAGCGGCCCGGTCAGTGCGGAGCTGCAGAACATCGTGAAGGGCGCCCTCAATGCGCGGATGTGAGCGGGGCGCCGACCGGGGCTTCGTCACGGCGGAGTCGGCCGTGGTGCTGCCGGTGCTGGTGATGTTCGCGATGGCGCTGGTGTCGGGGCTGCTGGTGGTGGCAGCGCAGATCCAATGCGTGGACGCGGCGCGGACGGGCGCGCGTGCGGCGGCCCGCCAGGACCCGCCCGGCGCGGTCGTGGAACTGACCCGGGAGGCGGCGCCGCCCGGCGCGAAGGTGACGGTCAGCCGGGACGCGGAGTACGTCCGGGTGACCGTGGTGGCCGAGCCGCCGGTGCTGCGCGGTCTGTCCTTCGCCGTGCGCGAGGAGGCGGTGGCGTCGGTGGAGGAGGCGGTGGGCACGTGAGCGGGTGCGGAGCGAGAGCGGGCGCGGGACGGGGATCGGCCGGGGTCCGGAGCGCCGGTTCGGGCGGAGGGCCGGCGGGGCCGTGGGGCGCTGATTCCGATCGGGGTTCCGCCACCGTCTGGAGCGTCGGAGCGATCGCCGTCCTGTGCGTGGTGTTCGGGGTGGTTCTCGCGCTCGGGCAGGCCGTCGTCCTCCGGCATCGTGCGGCGGGCGGTGCCGATCTCGCGGCGCTCGCCGCGGCCGACCACTGGGCCGACGGGGGTGCGGCGGCCTGCGGCCGGGCGGGACGGGTGGCCCGGGCGCAGGGCGTGCGGCTGGTGCGGTGCGAGGTCGCCGGGGAGATCTCGGACGTGACGGCGGCGTCCGGACGGGGGCCGTTCACGGTGGAGGTCAGGGCGCGGGCGGGCCCTCCGACGACCCCGCTGGATCTCCCGGCGACTGCCGCGACGCCACGCCACCTGGGGCCTGCTCTCCCGGGGCCTCGCCCCCTGGTGTCGCGTCATCCGGCGCCTCACCCCCTGCCGCCTCGTCCTCCCGCTGCTTCTCCTCCGGGGCCCCCTCCAGCAGCACGGTGAGGAGCCGCACCGCCCCCCTCTTGTGCAGCGGATCGTTGCCGTTGCCGCACTTGGGGGACTGGATGCAGGACGGGCAGCCGGCGTCGCATTCGCAGGAGGCGATGGCCTGGCGGGTGGCGGTCAGCCAGGTGCGGGCGGTGTGGAAGGCGCGCTCCGCGAAGCCCGCGCCGCCCGGATGGCCGTCGTAGACGAAGACCGTGGGCAGGAGCGTGTCGGGGTGCAGCGGGATCGACACGCCGCCGATGTCCCAGCGGTCGCAGGTCGCGAAGAGGGGCAGCAGGCCGATCGACGCGTGCTCGGCGGCGTGCAGGGAGCCGCCGAGGATCTCCGGGTTGATCCGCGCGCGGTCCAGCTGGTCCTCGGTGACGGTCCACCACACGGCGCGGGTGCGCAGCGTACGAGGAGGGAGGTCGAGTTTCGTCTCACCCAGGACCTCACCCGTGATGAGCCGACGGCGCAGGAAGGAGACGACCTGGTTGGTGACCTCGACGGAGCCGAAGCAGAGGCGGCCGTCGCCCCAGGGGACCTCCACGTCCGTCTCCAGGACGGAGATGGACGTGGTGTCGCGGGCGACCGTGGAGTACGGCGGGGCGGCCTCCTCGACGAGGGCGACGGACTCCTCCAGGTCCAGCGACCGCACCAGGTAGGTGCGGCCCTGGTGGAGGTGGACCGCCCCCTCGTGCACCGTCGAGTGCGCGGCGCCGGCGTCGACCGTGCCGAGCAGCCGGCCCGTGCCGGTCTCGACGACCTGGACCGGGCGTCCGCCCTCTCCGCGGATGTCCGTCAGGTCCGCGGCGCGCTCGCGGCGGGTCCAGTGCCAGGCCCTGGTACGGCGGCGCAGCAGCTTCGCGGCCTCCAGCTGGGGCAACAGGCCCTCGCTGGCCGGGCCGAACAGGTCGAGGTCCTCGTCCGTCAGGGGCAGCTCCGCGGCGGCCGCGCACAGGTGCGGCGCCAGCACGTAGGGGTTGTCGGGATCGAGGACGGTCGATTCGACGGGCCGGTCGAACAGGGCCTCGGGGTGGTGGACGAGGAAGGTGTCCAGCGGGTCGTCGCGGGCGACCAGGACGGCCAGCGCCCCCTGCCCGGACCGTCCGGCCCGGCCCGCCTGCTGCCACAGGGAGGCCCGTGTGCCCGGGTAGCCGGCGATGACGACCGCGTCGAGACCGGAGATGTCGATGCCGAGTTCGAGGGCGTTCGTCGCGGCGAGGCCCAGCAGTTCACCCGAATGGAGGGCTTGTTCGAGAGCGCGGCGCTCTTCCGGGAGATAGCCGCCCCGGTACGCCGCGACACGCCGGGACAGCGACCGGTCGACCTCGGCCAGACGTTCCTGGGAGATGACCGAGATCAGTTCGGCGCCACGCCGGGAGCGGACGAAGGCGACCGAGCGCACGCCCTGCACGGTGAGGTCGGTCAGCAGGTCGGCGGCCTCCGCTGTGGCCGTGCGGCGGACGGGGGCTCCCTTCTCGCCGTGCAGCTCGGTCAGCGGCGGCTCCCACAGGGCGAACACCAGTTCACCGCGGGGGGAGGCGTCGTCGGCCACCTCCAGCACCGGCAGGCCGGTGAGGCGGCGGGCTGCCACCGCGGGCTCCGCGGCCGTCGCCGAGGCCAGCAGGAACACGGGCGACGCGCCGTAGCGGGCACACAGCCGGCGCAGTCGCCGCAGCACCTGGGCGACGTGTGAGCCGAAAACGCCGCGGTAGGTGTGGCACTCGTCGATCACGACGTACTTCAGCGACTTCAGGAAGGAGGACCAGCGGGGGTGGGACGGCAGGATGCCGCGGTGCAGCATGTCCGGGTTGGTCAGGACGTAGTTGCCGTACTGGCGGATCCACTCGCGTTCCTCGAACGGAGTGTCGCCGTCGTACACGGCGGCGCGTACCGAATGGCCCAAGGGGTGTGAAAGTTCCTTCACGGACCGGCACTGGTCCGCCGCGAGCGCCTTTGTGGGGGACAGGTAGAGGGCGGTCGCGCCCCGGCCGTTCGGGGCCTCGGCGCCGTCCATGATGGTGGACAGGACGGGCACCAGGTAGGCCAGGGACTTGCCGGAGGCGGTGCCGGTGGCGACGACGACCGAGTCGCCGTCCAGGGCGTGCTCGGCCGCCCGTGCCTGGTGGGCCCACGGATGCTCGATGCCCGCGGCGGCCACGGCCGCCACGACCTCCGGGCGGATCCGGTCGGGCCAGACGGCATGGCGACCCGCACGCGGGGGCAAGTGCTCCGTATGAGTAATGCGCGAAGCCCTGCTCGGACCGGACGCGAGCCGGTCCAGGACCGCGCCCGGCGCGGGCCGGGAGGCGGGGTCCGGCGGGGTTCGATCGGATCGGTGATTCTTGGCCATCGGCACCGAGTGTGTCACTGGCGTGACGGACAATGGAGCCAAGGCGTCGTGCACGCCTGCCGGTAAGTGATTGAATGCCATCGCGGCTGGCGAAGCGTCCAGGGGCTGAAGCCGAATGCCCCTAGGGCGACCGCTCGATAGCAAGGTGCTGGAGGATCCGTGGACCTGTCCCTGTCGACCGAAACCATGGGCGATCGCACGATCGTCAGGGTCGGTGGCGAAATCGACGTATATACCGCGCCCAAGCTGCGCGAGCAGTTGGTCGAGCTGGTGAACGACGGCAGTTTCCACCTTGTCGTCGACATGGAGGGCGTGGACTTCCTCGACTCCACCGGGCTCGGCGTACTGGTCGGTGGCCTGAAGCGTGTGCGGGCCCATGAGGGCTCACTGCGCCTGGTCTGCAACCAGGAGCGCATTCTGAAGATCTTCCGTATCACCGGTCTCACCAAGGTGTTCCCGATTCACACCTCGGTCGAGGAAGCGGTTGCGGCCACCGACTGACGCCGGTCCCGGGCCCTCGGCCCGGGGCGGCCGATGTTCGGCGAAAGTGAAGACCGAGGGGGCCGGGTTTCGGCGGCCCGGAGCCCCTCGACAGCACGCCCGTGATTGCGAGGGGGATGCATGGCCACCGTTGAGCTCCGCTTCAGCGCGCTGCCCGAGCACGTCAGGACCGCCCGGCTGGTGGCGGCAGCGGTGGCGCGCAGGGCCGGGGTGGACGAGGCCGTCCTCGACGAGGTCAGGCTCGCCGTCGGTGAGGCGTGCACCCGAGCCGTCGGGCTGCACCAGACCGGCGGGATCTCGGCGCCGGTGAAGGTGTTGCTGATCGAGGAGGAGAAGCAGTTCTCCATCGAGGTCGGCGACGAGGCCGCGCACGCGGTGGCCGGTGCGCCGGGCGCCGGACCCGGCGACCCCGACGGTGAGGCCGACGAGGACGAGATGGGCCTCGCGGTCATCAGTGGCCTCGTCGACGACGTCGAGGTCAGCGCCGGGGAGCACGGCGGGCTGATCAAGATGACCTGGCCGACCACACCGCCGCCGACGATTCTGGTCTGACACCGCCACCGCTCGCACCCGTGTCTCCGAAGGGCCCCACCACCCGTGGGGCCCTTCGTCGTGTGCGGGTGTCAGTGCTCGCCTTTACAGTAGTTCCTGTGCCGTTCATCGCGTGAATTCGTTCACGATCATTCGCGTGCTCTCCGGCAGCCTCGGAATGCTTTCAGGGCATTACCTCAGAAGGCCAATTCCGTTTATCGCGCTCTGTTTTGATCAGGTTCCGGTACCTACAATCCCGTCCACATCTTGAGCTCAGCCCAAGCGTCAAGGAGGACGAATGGCGGGGCTTTCCCTCTCACAACAGTCGGGTCATCCCACAGACCTCGCAGCCGCCGTACTGACCGATGGCAACCGCGTTCTCATCGTGGTCATCGCGGTCGTCGCACTGGCGGCGCTGGCGGTCGCGGGCGTCCTGGTGCGCCAGGTACTCGCGGCCGGCGAGGGCACCGACAGCATGAAGAAGATCGCGGCGGCGGTACAGGAAGGGGCCAACGCCTATCTGGCCCGTCAGCTGCGCACGCTCGGCGTATTCGCCGTGGTCGTGTTCTTCCTGCTCATGCTGCTGCCCGCGGACGACTGGAGTCAGCGTGCCGGACGGTCGGTGTTCTTTCTGATCGGAGCGGCGTTCTCGGCGGCCACCGGCTATATCGGCATGTGGCTCGCCGTCCGCAGCAATGTGCGTGTCGCCGCGGCGGCGCGTGAAGCCACTCCGGCTCAAGGCGAGCCGGAAAAGGATCTGACCGCGGTCTCGCACAAGGCGATGAAGATCGCTTTTCGCACGGGTGGCGTGGTCGGCATGTTCACGGTGGGCCTCGGCCTGCTCGGCGCCTCCTGCGTGGTGCTGGTGTACGCGGCCGACGCGCCGAAGGTGCTCGAGGGCTTCGGCCTCGGGGCCGCGCTGATCGCCATGTTCATGCGTGTCGGCGGCGGCATCTTCACCAAGGCCGCCGACGTCGGCGCCGACCTGGTCGGCAAGGTCGAGCAGGGCATTCCGGAGGACGATCCGCGCAATGCCGCGACCATCGCCGACAACGTGGGCGACAACGTCGGCGACTGCGCGGGCATGGCGGCCGACCTCTTCGAGTCGTACGCCGTGACGCTGGTCGCCGCGCTGATCCTGGGCTCGGCGGCGTTCGGGGACGTGGGGCTCGGCTTCCCGCTGCTCGTGCCGGCGATCGGTGTGGTCACCGCCATGATCGGCATCTTCGCGGTGGCGCCGAGGCGGGCCGACCGCAGCGGCATGAGCGCGATCAACCGCGGATTCTTCATCTCCGCGGTGATCTCGCTGGTGCTGGTGGCGGTGGCCGTCTTCGTCTATCTGCCGGGGAAGTACTCCGAGCTCGACGGGGTCACCGACGCCGCGATCCAGGGCAAGGACGGCGATCCGCGGATCCTCGCGCTCGTCGCGGTGGCCATCGGCATCGTGCTCGCCGCCCTCATCCAGCAACTGACCGGCTACTTCACGGAGACCACCCGCCGACCCGTGCGGGACATCGGCAAGACCTCCCTCACCGGCCCGGCCACCGTCGTCCTGGCCGGTATCTCCGTCGGTCTCGAATCCGCCGTCTACACCGCCCTGTTGATCGGTCTCGCCGTGTACGGGGCGTTCCTCCTCGGCGGCACGTCGATCATGCTGGCGCTGTTCGCGGTGGCCCTGGCCGGCACCGGCCTGCTCACCACGGTCGGTGTGATCGTCGCGATGGACACCTTCGGACCGGTCTCCGACAACGCGCAGGGCATCGCAGAGATGTCCGGCGACGTCGAGGGGGCGGGCGCACAGGTGCTCACCAACCTGGACGCGGTCGGCAACACCACCAAGGCGATCACCAAGGGCATCGCGATCGCCACGGCGGTGCTCGCCGCGGCGGCGCTGTTCGGCTCCTACCGCGACGCGATCATCACCGGCGCGCGGGACGTGGGCGAGAAACTCAGCGGGGAGGGCGCCCCGATGAGCCTGATGATGGACATCTCCCAGCCCAACAACCTCGTGGGTCTCATCGTCGGCGCCGCGGTCGTCTTCCTCTTCTCCGGTCTGGCGATCAACGCCGTGTCCCGGTCGGCCGGTTCCGTGGTCTACGAGGTGCGGCGGCAGTTCCGCGAGAAGCCCGGGATCATGGACTACAGCGAGAAACCGGAGTACGGCAAGGTCGTCGACATCTGTACCAAGGACGCCCTGCGCGAGCTGGCCACGCCCGGTCTGCTGGCCGTGATGGCGCCCATCTTCGTCGGGTTCACGCTCGGCGTCGGGGCGCTCGGCGCGTTCCTGGCGGGCGCGATCGGCGCGGGCACGCTGATGGCGGTGTTCCTCGCCAACTCCGGCGGCGCCTGGGACAACGCCAAGAAGCTCGTGGAGGACGGCCACCACGGCGGAAAGGGCGGCGAGGCCCATGCGGCGACCGTGATCGGAGACACGGTCGGCGACCCCTTCAAGGACACAGCGGGCCCCGCGATCAACCCGCTGCTGAAGGTCATGAACCTGGTGTCGCTGCTCATCGCACCCGCGGTGATCAAGTTCTCCTACGGTCCGGACCGGAGCATCGGGGTGCGGATCCTGGTCGCCGTCCTCGCGTTCCTCGTGATCGCCGGGGCGGTGTACGTGTCAAAGCGGCGCGGAATCGCCATGGGTGACGAAGACAACGCCGATTCGGAGCCCAAGTCGGCCGATCCGGCGGTGGTTTCGTAGGGAGGTTCCCCAGCCCCAGCTCAAGGTGCGGGCGGGCGGCGCGTGTTGATGCGTCGCCCGCCCGCGCTGTGTGGGTACACGCTCACGCGTGAGCCTTCTCTCGCTTGGTGCAAAAGGTTACAAAAAGGTTTTATTGGACGACCGGCGTGCGGTTGTCGTGCATCTGGCGTGTATGTTCCGGGGCCGAGAGCCATGGAAGGGACCAATCCGGTGAACAAGAAGCTCGCGGCCGCACTGTCCGGCGGTGCGGTACTGGTACTGGCGCTGTCGGGCTGCGGCGGCGACGACAGCAACGACAAACTGGACTCCTGGGCCAAGCAGGTCTGTGACGCCGTACAGCCGCAGGCCAAGAAGATCGAGTCGGCCAATGCCGCGATCCAGAAGGAGACCTCGGACAACAGCACGCCGAAGGACGTCCAGAAGACCGACGCCCAGGCGTTCCAGGACATGTCCGACGCCTACAAGGCGATCGGGACGGCCGTGAACAAGGCCGGGGCGCCCGATGTCGAGAACGGCGAGAAGAAGCAGCAGGACGCGGTCAAGGAGCTCAACGCGATCTCCGCTTCGTACGCCTCCCTGAAGAAGCAGGTCGACGAGCTCGACACCAAGGACCAGGGCAAGTTCGCCGACGGTCTGAAGGACATCGCCACCGAGCTGGACAAGCTGAGCCAGAGCGGCAACGACGCCCTCAGGAATTTGGAGGAGGGCGAGGTCGGCCAGGCGATGGCCCAGCAGTCCAGCTGCAAGGCGGCCACGGCGTCGGCCGGAGCCAGCCAGAGCTGAGGCGGCGGGAACCGGGCGGCAGGGGCGGATCGACCCCGAACGGGCACGTGCGACCCGCGCCCCGGCGGCCACAATGGGGGGCGTGAGTAATGCCAGTCAGTCACCCCTGCCCCCGCTGCCCGCCTCCGACCGCCCCGATGTCGCCGCCCGGCTCCGGGACGCCCTGCTCGCAGCCTCCTTCACCGCCGACGGACTGCTCGAACTGCTCGGTGCCCCCGCGTACGCGGCGCTGGCCCGGAGCGAGACCGTGCCCGCACTCCGGGCGACCCGTGGGGACACGCCGCTGGAGATGCTGGTCCGGCTGTTCCTGCTCCAGCAGCCCGTGCCGCACGCGCGCGTGGCGGAGGTCCTGCCGGTCGACGCCTGCCTGGACAGCGGCTGGCTGGCCCGGACCGGCGGGCAGGAACTCACCGCCACGGTCGACGTCCGGCCCTATGGCGGGCCCGGCGGCGAGGACTGGTTCATCGTGTCGGACCTCGGCTGCGCGGTGGGCGGAGCCGGCGGCATCGGCCGGAATGAGGAAGGGGTCGTCCTCGGAGTCGGCGGCGCCTCCACGACCCTCGCCGGCATCACCGTCCGTACGCCCGTCGCCGCCGCGCTCGACCTGGGCACCGGTTCCGGCATCCAGGCCCTGCACGCCGCACAGCACGCCACACGCGTGGTGGCCACCGACCTGAACCCGCGCGCCCTGCACATCACCGCCCTCACGCTGGCGCTGTCCGGCACCGCCGCCGCCGAGCTGCGCGAGGGCTCCCTCTTCGCACCGGTCCGGGGCGACGAGACGTACGACCTGATCGTCTCCAACCCGCCGTTCGTGATCTCGCCCGGAGCCCGGCTCACGTACCGCGACGGCGGGATGGGCGGGGACGATCTGTGCCGCACGCTCGTTCAGGAGGCAGGGGAACGGCTCAACAAGGGCGGGTTCGCGCAGTTCCTCGCCAACTGGCAGCACGTCGAGGGGGAGGACTGGCAGGACAGGCTCCGGTCATGGGTGCCCCGCGGCTGTGACGCGTGGATCGTGCAGCGCGAGGTGCAGGACGTCCATCAGTACGCCGAGCTGTGGCTGCGGGACGCCGGCGACCACCAGGGCGACCCGGCGGAGTACCAGGCGCGGTACGACGCGTGGCTCGACGAGTTCGAGGCGCGCAAGGTGAAGGCCGTCGGCTTCGGCTGGATCACCCTGCGCAAGACGGGCGCGGCCGTGCCCTCGCTCACGGTGGAGGAGTGGCCGCACCCGGTCGAGCAGCCGCTCGGCGACACGATCCGGGCCCACTTCGACCGGCTCGACCACCTGCGCGACCGCGACGACGCCGCCCTGCTCGAAGGGCATTTCCGGCTCGCCGCCGAGATCGTGCAGGAGCAGGTCGGGCTGCCCGGCGCGGAGGACCCCGAACATGTCGTGCTGCGGCAGAACCGCGGCATGCGCCGGGCGACCCGGGTGGACACGGTCGGCGCGGGCTTCGCCGGCGTCTGCGACGGCACGATGAGCGCGGGCCGCATCCTCGACGCCATCGCCCAGCTGATCGGTGAGGACCCGGTGCTGCTGCGCGACCGCACACCGGCCCAGATCCGGCTGCTGGTCGAGCAGGGCTTCCTGGAACCGGTCTCCTGAGTCCGAGGAACCGCCCGCCGAGGGGCGACCGGGGACGTCGGGGCGACTCGCCAACAAATTCGAGTCGATTTGAACACCTCGGCCGAAAGGGGTCACAAGGAACGGAAGGCCTTGATCCACCGCCGTGTCGCCCCGGCGTTCACCTCCGGTTCGCCTGCCCGCCGCCCGCGCGTGTCAGCCTCCCCTCGCCAGGGATGCGCGGACCGGGGGAAAGGGGCACGGCGGGTCATGGAGAGTGCACCGGCGATCTTCACGGGAGCGGTGTTCTCCCTGTTCGGAGGCGCCCTGCTGGCCTGGACCGTGACACGCGCGCGACGGCACCTGCCCGTCGCCCAGGGAGCGAGGCCGGTCGCGTCGGCGACCGTCGCGAGCGTCGTCGCGGTGCTCGCCCTGGCGAGCGCGGCATGGTGCTTCACCCGCCTCTGAGGCCCGCTCCGGCGGCGCGCCTGCCGGTAACCGGGGGATAGCGCTCCGCACAGGGCGCCTCCCGCTCCCGGTACTCCGGGCGGCAGGATTGGTGGTAGTCGGGTTACCGTTCGAGTGGCCGTTGCGGGCTTTTCCCGTTTGACACGGGGGCGGGATGTACCGTCACACTCCGCAGCGTCACCACGTACCCAGCCCCGGTAACCGACTCCGGGGAGGCCCCAGCGTCGACCGGAGAGAAGAGCGAAGTTGTCCCCGACCAGCGAGACCGCGAAGGGCGGCCGCCGACTCGTCATCGTCGAGTCGCCTGCCAAGGCGAAGACGATCAAGGGCTATCTCGGCCCCGGCTACATCGTCGAGGCGAGCGTCGGGCACATCCGCGACCTTCCCAACGGCGCCGCCGAGGTGCCCGAGAAGTACACCGGCGAGGTCCGCCGCCTCGGTGTGGACGTCGAACACGACTTCCAGCCGATCTATGTGGTCAACGCCGACAAGAAGGCGCAGGTCAAGAAGCTCAAGGACCTCCTGAAGGAGTCCGACGAACTCTTCCTCGCCACCGATGAGGACCGCGAGGGCGAGGCCATCGCCTGGCACCTCCAGGAAGTGCTGAAGCCCAAGGTCCCGGTCAAGCGGATGGTCTTCCACGAGATCACCAAGGCCGCGATCCAGGCCGCCGTGGCCAACCCGCGCCAGCTCAACCAGAAGCTCGTCGACGCCCAGGAGACCCGCCGCATCCTCGACCGCCTCTACGGCTACGAGGTCTCGCCGGTCCTGTGGAAGAAGGTCATGCCGCGGCTGTCCGCGGGCCGCGTCCAGTCCGTCGCCACCCGGCTCGTGGTGGAGCGGGAACGCGAGCGCATCGCCTTTCGTTCGGCTGAGTACTGGGACCTGACGGGCACCTTCGCGACCGGCCGCGCGGGAGACTCGTCGGACCCGTCGTCGCTGGTCGCGCGCCTGCAGACCGTCGACGGCAGGCGGGTCGCGCAGGGCCGCGACTTCGACTCCCTGGGACAGCTGAAGAGCGCGAACACCCTCCACCTCGACGAGGCGAACGCCCGCGCCCTGGCCGCCGCCCTGGAGCAGACGCGCTTCGCCGTCCGCTCCGTCGAGTCCAAGCCGTACCGCCGCTCGCCGTACGCCCCGTTCCGTACGACGACGCTGCAGCAGGAGGCCAGCCGCAAGCTCGGCTTCGGCGCGAAGGCCACGATGCAGATCGCGCAGAAGCTGTACGAGAACGGCTACATCACCTACATGCGTACGGACTCCACGACCCTGAGCGACACGGCGGTCTCCGCCGCCCGCGCCCAGGTCACGCAGCTGTACGGCGCCGACTACCTGCCGCCGCAGCCGAGGACGTACGCCGGGAAGGTCAAGAACGCGCAGGAGGCCCACGAGGCGATCCGCCCCTCGGGTGATCGTTTCCGCACTCCCGCCGAGACCGGACTGACCGGTGACCAGTTCAAGCTGTACGAGCTGATCTGGAAGCGGACCGTCGCCTCCCAGATGAAGGACGCCACCGGCAACAGCGTCACGGTGAAGATCGGCGGCACCGCCTCCGACGGCCGGGACGTCGAGTTCAGCGCGTCCGGCAAGACGATCACCTTCCACGGCTTCCTCAAGGCCTACGTCGAGGGCGCCGACGACCCCAACGCCGAGCTGGACGACCGTGAGCGCCGGCTGCCCCAGGTCTCCGAGGGCGACGCCCTGAGCGCCGAGGAGATCACGGTCGACGGGCACGCCACCAAGCCCCCGGCCCGCTACACCGAGGCCTCCCTGGTCAAGGAGCTGGAAGAGCGCGAGATCGGCCGCCCGTCGACGTACGCGTCGATCATCGGCACGATCCTCGACCGCGGCTACGTGTTCAAGAAGGGCACGGCCCTGGTGCCGTCCTTCCTGTCCTTCGCCGTGGTCAACCTCCTGGAGAAGCACTTCGGGCGGCTCGTCGACTACGACTTCACCGCCAAGATGGAGGACGACCTCGACCGCATCGCCCGCGGCGAGGCGCAGTCCGTGCCGTGGCTGAAGCGGTTCTACTTCGGCGAGGGCACGGTCAGCGGCGCCGCCGCCGACGCGGGCAACGGCGACGGGGACCACCTCGGCGGCCTCAAGGAACTGGTCACCGACCTGGGCGCGATCGACGCCCGCGAGGTGTCGTCGTTCCCCGTGGGCAACGACATCGTGCTGCGCGTCGGGCGCTACGGCCCCTACATCGAGCGCGGCGAGAAGGACACCGAGCAGCACCAGCGCGCCGACATCCCCGCCGACCTGGCGCCCGACGAGCTGACCGTCGACCTCGCGGAGGAGCTGCTCGCCAAGCCGAGCGGCGACTACGAGCTGGGCACGGACCCGGCCACCGGCCACACGATCGTCGCCAAGGACGGCCGCTACGGCCCGTACGTGACGGAGATCCTTCCGGAGGGCACCCCGAAGACGGGCAAGAACGCGGTCAAGCCGCGCACGGCGTCCCTGTTCAAGACGATGTCCCTGGACACCGTGACCCTCGACGACGCCCTGAAGCTGATGTCGCTGCCGCGTGTCGTCGGCACCGACGCCGAGGGCCAGGAGATCACCGCGCAGAACGGCCGCTACGGCCCGTACCTGAAGAAGGGCACGGACTCGCGCTCGCTCCAGGACGAGGAGCAGCTCTTCACGATCACGCTGGAGGAGGCGCTGGCGATCTACGCCCAGCCCAAGCAGCGTGGCAGGGCGGCCGCCAAGCCGCCGCTGAAGGAACTGGGCACCGACCCGGTGAGCGAGAAGCCGGTCGTGGTCAAGGACGGCCGCTTCGGCCCGTACGTCACCGACGGGGAGACCAACGCGACCCTGCGCTCCGGCGACAGCGTCGAGACGATCACCCCGGAGCGCGGCTACGAGCTGCTCGCCGAGAAGCGTGCCAAGGGGCCGGCGAAGAAGACCGCCAAGAAGGCGGCCAAGAAGGCGCCGGCGAAGAAGACGACGGCCAAGAAGACCGCGGCGAAGAAGACCACGACCGCAAAGAAGACGACGACCGCGAAGAAGACGACGGCGACGAAGACCACCACCGCGAAGAAGACGGCCGCCAAGACGGCGACCGCCACCGAGTCCGCGGAGGACTGAGCGGCACACCGAGCGGCAATGATCCCTCCAAGTCCGCGGAGGATCGAGGTCGTTCGGGCTCTGTCCGGAAACCGGACCGCCGCGTCCGGTTCTTCGCCCAGGGTTCGGAAAGCGAACGCCCCGGCAACACTTCGGTGTCGGGGCGTGCGCATGCCAGCCCGCGCCCTCCGGGGTGTCGGTGGCTCCCGATAGGCTGAACGCATGACGCGAGCCGACCGCCCAACGGCCCCTCAGCCCGCCCCCGACGACGCCCTGGTCGCGGACTCCCGCGAGCGTGCCGTCCGCGCCCTGCTGCGACGACCGCAGCTGAAGCGGTTGTGGAGCGCACAGCTCGTGGGTGGTGTGGGGGACACCCTCGCCCTTCTCGTGCTGGTCCTGCTGGCGGTCCAGGCGGCCGTCGCGGAGGCCTCGTTCGGGGGTGGTTACCGGGGCGTGGCGTTCGCAGTGGCGACCGTTTTCGGGGTGCGCATCCTCGCGACGCTGCTGTTCGGCGCCGTGCTGCTGGGCCCGCTCTCCGCGCTCACCTCGCAGGACGGGCCGCTCGACCGCCGCTGGACCATGGTCGGCGCCGACGGGCTGCGCGCAGCACTGCTCATCGTCGCGCCCCTGTGGATCGACTGGACGCCGGAGAACGCGCTCGCGGTCCTCCTCGTCACGGCCTTCGTGATCGGGGTCGCCGAGCGGTTCTGGACGGTGTGCCGCGAGAGCGCGGCTCCCGCGCTGCTCCCCGCCCCGCCTCCGGAGGGCGCGACGGTCCGGCCGTTGCCCGACCACATGGACGCCCTGCGCCGGCTGTCGCTGCGCACCGGCTTCGCGGCGATCCCCCTCGCCGCCGTCGCCCTGGTCGTCGCGTCCCTGTTCAACAACCTGCTCGGCGCCGGCATCGACTGGTTCGGCCAGCACCAGGCGGCCCTCGCCTCCTACGTGGCCGCCGGACTGTTCGCCGCGTCCCTGTCCGTGCTGACCTTCCTGGAGCTGCCCGGCACGCGCACCCCGCGCGCGCGGTCGCCGCTCGAGGGGCTGCGCCGCCCGAAGACCACCACCGGCCCCGACAAGGGCCGCACCGGCGCGATGCCGCTGCTGGTCCTGTCCTGCGCGGCCGTCGCGGCGGCGGTGTCGGCCGCCGTCGCCGTGGCCGTGCTGCACGCCAAGGACCTGGGCGGCGGCCCCGTCCTCTACGGCCTGTTCGTGGCCGCGCTGACCGGCGCCGTGGTCGTCGGCATCCGTACGGCGCCCGCCCTCGTGCCCGCCCTGTCGCGCCGCCGGCTGCTCGCGCTGACGATCGCCTTCACCGGTGTCGCCCTGCTGGCCGCCGGGCTGGTCCCGGACGTCACCGCCGTGCTGCTGATCCTCGCGCTGGCCGGTGTCGGCGCGGGCCTGTCCGCCAACATCGGGCACACCCTGCTCGACCAGGAGACCGAGGAGAGCCGGCGCTCCCGCACGACGGAACACCTGCACGCGGTCGTCCGGGTCTGCGTGGCGCTCGGCGCGCTGATCGCCCCCGTGGTGGCTGCGGCGATCGGGCCGCACCGGCTGGAGAGCGGCAAGTTCGTCTTCGCGCACGGCGGCGCGGCCTTCACGCTCATGCTGACCGGCGCCCTGCTGCTGCCCGTCGCCGCGCTGGTGCTGGCCAAGGTCGACGACCGCTCCGGCGTCCCGCTGCGGCAGGACCTGAAGGACGCGCTGCTCGGCGGCGACGACCCGGAGCAGGGCGCCGCCGCCACCGGCTTCTTCATCGCCCTGGAGGGCGGCGACGGAGCCGGCAAGTCCACGCAGGCCGAGGCGCTCGCCGAGTGGATCCGCGCCAAGGGCCACGAGGTCGTGCTGACGCGCGAGCCGGGGGCCACGCCGGTGGGCAAGCGGCTGCGGTCGATCCTGCTGGACGTGTCGAGCGCCGGTCTGTCGCACCGCGCGGAGGCGCTGCTGTACGCGGCCGACCGGGCCGAGCACATCGACACCGTCGTACGGCCCGCCCTGGAGCGCGGCGCGGTCGTCATCTCCGACCGGTACATCGACTCGTCCGTCGCCTACCAGGGCGCCGGCCGTGACCTCTCGCCCACCGAGATCGCCCGGATCAACCGCTGGGCGACGAACGGACTGGTGCCGCATCTGACCGTGCTGCTGGACGTCGCGCCGGAGACCGCGCGCGAGCGGTTCACCGAGGCGCCGGACCGGCTGGAGTCGGAGCCCGCCGAGTTCCACGCGCGCGTCCGGGCCGGTTTCCTGACCCTGGCCGCTGCCGACGCCGGTCGGTATCTGGTGGTGGACGCCGGCCAGGAGCCCGAGGCGGTCACGACCGTCATCCGGCACCGCCTCGACCAGGTGCTGCCGCTGTCCGAGGCCGAGATCAAGGCCCAGGAGGAGGCGCGCAAGAAGGCCGAGGAGGAGGCCCGCCGCAAGGCCGAGGAGGAGGCCGCCCGCAAGGCCGAGGAGGAGCGCCTGGAGCGCGAGCGCCAGGAGCAACTCGCCAAGCTGCGCGCCGAGGAGGAGGAGCGCAAGCGCCGCGAGCTGGAGGAGGCGCAGCGCCGCGAGGCCGAACGGCAGGCCGAGGAGGCCCGCCGCCGGGCCGAGGAAGCGCGTCGGAAGGCCGAGGAGGAGCGGGCCCGGCTCCTCGCGGAGGAGAAGGCCCGCGCCGAGGAGGAGGCCCGCCGGAAGGCCGAGGAGGAGCGGCGCCGCAAGCAGGCTGAGGAGGAGGCGCGCCTGCGTGCCGAGGCCGAGGCGCTCCGCTTGGAAAAGCAGCGCAAGGCCGAGGCGGCCCTGCTGCGGGCCGAGGAGGCCCGGCGGCTCGCGGAGGCGGCTGCCGCGGCGGCCGAGGCCGGACCGAAGAGCGCCACCCCGCAGAACTCCGCTCCGGAGAGCACGGCGGGTCCCACGGCCGCTCAGGACGCGGCGACCGTGCCTACGCCGGTGGTGACGCCGGGTGGTGCCGGTGAGGACACGACCGTGCTGCGCCCGGTGCGGGACGGTGAGCAGCGCTCGGACAGCGGCCGTACCTCCGGTGAGTCCGAGGCGGAGGTGACGGCCGAACTGCCGAAGCCGCCCGTTCCGCCGGCAGTCGGGGAGGAGACCAACGCCCTGCCGCCGTTCTCGCCTCGCGCCGGGGACGAGACCGAGGTGCTGCCGCAGGTGCCCGACCGGGACGCCCCCGGCGCGGCCGACGAGACGGCGGTGCTGCCTCCGGTCCGGCCCGGGGATGCCGAGGAGACGGCGGTGCTGCCTCCGGTCCGGCCCGGGGATGCCGAGGAGACGGCCGTGCTGCCGCCCGTGCGGGGAGACGAACCGGCGGACAGGGTGCCGCCCGGCTACTTCCGGGAGGACGCCCCGGCCGCCCGGCCCGACGGCACCGAGGACCGTACGCGGGAGATGCCCCAGGTCGACGCCGAGGGGACGCCGCGCCGCCGTCGGTCCGACTGGGCCGAGGAGACGCCGCTGGACGACCTGCCCTCGCTCGCGGACGAACTGCTCGGACCGCACGACGAGGAGCCGGACCAGGGCCGCGGACGCCGAGGGAGGGGCGGCCGGGGGCGCTGACGCCTCGGGCCGCGGACGCCGGGGGACGGGCGGCCGGGGGCGCTGACGCCTCCGGCGGTCCGGCGTGGGAGGCCCGGTCGTCTCCGACGTGGCCTGGGGTTGCCGAGACCCTCGGCAGGCGGGCGTGGGAGCCCCGGGCCGACCTGCGTGGCGGCCGGCCGGTGCGGGCGACGGGGCGGGGCTGCGAGGTGGCCGGAAGGACGGGCCCGGTGCGGGGCACCGGACGGAGCCGGCGGGCGTTGTCAGTGGTCGCCCCCACAATGGATCCGGCAACGCGGAACGTGACGGAAGGGCGGCGTGAGCCATGACCGTGTGGGACGACCTCGTCGGGCAGGAGCGGGTGAGCGAGCAGCTGGCCGCCGCCGCTCGGGACGCCGACGCGCTGGTCACCGCGGCCGCCACCGACGCCCCGCCGCCCGAGGCGTCGAAGATGACGCACGCGTGGCTGTTCACCGGCCCACCCGGGGCCGGACGGAACCAGGCGGCACGCGCGTTCGCTGCGGCGCTGCAGTGCGTCAGCCCCGACCGGGCCCTCGGCGGCTCCCCGGGCTGCGGCTTCTGCGACGGATGTCACACGGCGCTCATCGGTACGCACGCCGACGTCACCACCGTCGCCGCCGTCGGCACCCAGATCCTCGCCGACGACATGCGCGACACCGTCCGCAAGTCGTTCACCTCGCCCGCCAACGGCCGCTGGCAGATCATCCTCGTCGAGGACGCCGAGCGGCTGAACGAGAAGTCGGCCAACGCCGTGCTGAAGGCAGTGGAGGAGCCCGCCCCGCGTACGGTCTGGCTGCTGTGCGCCCCCTCCATCGAGGACGTCCTGCCGACCATCCGCTCCCGCTGCCGTCACCTGAACCTGAGCACACCGAGGGTCGACGCCGTCGCCGACATGCTCGTACGCCGCGAGGGCATCGAGCCGGACGTCGCCGCCGCGGCGGCCCGCGCGACCCAGGGCCACGTCGACCGTGCCCGCCGCCTCGCCACCGACCCGGCCGCGCGTGAACGCCGAGCCGCCGTGCTCAGGCTGCCGCTGCGCGTGGAGGAGATCGGCGGGGCGCTGCGGGCCGCGCAGGAGCTCGTCGACGCGGCTGCCGAGGACGCCAAGCAGCTCGCGGAGGAGACGGACGCCAAGGAGACCGAAGAGCTGAAGGCCGCTCTCGGCGCCGTCCAGGGCGGCCGTATGCCGCGCGGCACCGCGGGCGTGATGAAGGACCTCGAGGACAAGCAGAAGCGCCGCAGAACCCGCACGCAGCGGGACAGCCTCGACCTCGCTCTGACCGACCTGACGGCCTTCTACCGCGACGTCCTCGCCCTCCAGCTCGGCTCGCGCGTGGCCATCGCCAACGCGGACGCCGGGGACGCCCTGGAGCGCCTCGCCCGCGCCGGCTCCCCGGAGTCCACACTCCGCCGTATCGAGGCGATCGCGGCCTGCCGCGACGCCCTCGACCGCAACGTGGCGCCGCTGCTGGCGGTGGAGGCGATGACGATGGCCCTCAGAGCGGGCTGAGAGACCGACAGCACACCCGGGACGGACGCCCGGGACGGACGCCCGGGACGGACGCCCGGGACGGAGAGCCGGGACGGGCACCCGGGACACGCACTCAGGACGGAGAGCCGGGAGGACGCCCCGGACGGGCACTCGGGAGGGAGAGCCGGGACCGGCACCCGTGAGGGCACCCGGGACGGACGTGCGGTTGACGCCGTAACTCGTACGAGGCACGACGTGCACGCTCGGCACCCGGACCGTCGCCCAGAGTTACGCTCGCTGAATGGACACACGGCGCACCCCTCGCTCCGCCTCCGCATCCGCATCCGGTCCCCGGGATCTCCACCGCAGGACACGCAGCCGGGCCAAGACCGCCGCCGGTCTCCTCGTCACGGCCGCGCTGCTCGTCTCCGCCTGCTCCTCCGGAAGCGCGACGACGTCCGCCGCCTCCGCCGCGCAGGAGGCGGCACTGGCCGCGCTGCCGCAGGCCACGCCCGCGGCGCTCGCGACGTACTACGGGCAGAAGCCGGCGTGGCGCAAGTGCGGGGTCTCCGGCTTCCAGTGCGCCACCCTCAAGGCACCCCTCGACTACGCCGAACCGTCCGCCGGCGACATCGGGCTCGCCCTCACCCGCAAGAAGGCCACCGGCCCTGGCAAGCGGCTGGGCTCGCTGCTGGTGAACCCGGGCGGACCGGGCGGCTCGGCGATCGGCTACATGCAGGCGTACGCGGGCATCGGCTACCCGGCCGAGGTCCGCGCCCGCTACGACATGGTGGCGGTCGACCCGCGCGGCGTGGCCGGCAGCGAGCCCGTGGAGTGTCTGGACGGGCCGGGGATGGACAGGTACACGCGCACGGACGCCACACCCGACGACGGGCGGGAGACGGACGGGCTGGTCGCGGCGTACCGGAGGTTCGCCGAGGGCTGCGGCGCGGACGCGCCCCGGCTGCTGCGCCATGTGTCCACCGTGGAGGCGGCCCGGGACATGGACATCGTGCGCGCCGCGCTCGGCGACCAGAAGCTGAACTACGTCGGGGCCTCGTACGGCACGTTCCTCGGGGCGACGTACGCCGGGCTGTTCCCGGACCGGGCGGGCCGGCTGGTGCTGGACGGCGCGATGGACCCGTCGCTGCCGGCCCGGCGGCTGAACCTCGAACAGACGGCGGGTTTCGAGACGGCGTTCCGGTCGTTCGCGAAGGACTGCGTACGGCAGGCCGGTTGCCCGCTGGGCGGCAAGGGCACCTCGCCCGAGCGGGTGGGTGAGAACCTCAAGGCGTTCTTCGCGAAGCTGGACGCACGGCCCGTCCCCACGGGTGACGCCGACGGCCGGACGCTCACCGAGTCGCTCGCCACGACCGGTGTGATCGCGGCCATGTACGACGAGGGCGCCTGGGAGCAGCTGCGCGAGGCGCTGACGTCCGCGATGAAGGAGAACGACGGCTCCGGGCTCCTCGTCCTCTCGGACGGCTACTACGAGCGGGACGCCGACGGCGCCTACAGCAACCTGATGTTCGCCAACGCGGCGGTGAACTGCCTGGACCTGCCGGCCGCCTTCGACACTCCCGACCAGGTGCGCAGGGCCCTGCCTGCGTTCCGGAAGGCCTCACCGGTCTTCGGTGAGGGGCTCGCGTGGGCCGCTCTGAACTGTGCGTACTGGCCGGTGCAGGCCACGGGTGAGCCGCACCGCATCGAGGCGAAGGGCGCCGCGCCCATCGTCGTGGTCGGCACGACCCGGGACCCGGCCACCCCCTACCGCTGGGCACGGGCCCTGGCCGGCCAGCTGTCCTCGGCGCGCCTGCTCACCTACGAGGGCGACGGCCACACCGCCTACGGCCGCGGCAGCTCCTGCATCGACCGGACGATCAACGCCTACCTGGTGCGCGGCACCCCGCCCACGGACGGAAAGCGCTGCTCATAGCTTGATCCCGGCCCCGGGCGGCCCCCTGCCGGGGCTGGTACGGAGCACCCTCGGAAACTGTGTAGACTTACCGTCGTTGCTGATCGCACCATGGTGCGGACAGCTCGCCGCCTTAGCTCAGATGGCCAGAGCAACGCACTCGTAATGCGTAGGTCTCGGGTTCGAATCCCGAAGGCGGCTCCGGAGAAGGCCAGGTCACATCGCCCGTGACCTGGCCTTTTGCGTTGCTCGGGGCTCCCTCGTGGCGCGGGACCTGTCGTCGTGGCCTCATGCTGCATCGAAGGCGGGCGGGCGGTGCCGCTCGCGCTCTCAGCCAGCATTGATCATGTCCGTGGCCATGCCGCCGGATGGCGCGAGGATGTGTTTTTACGAGCCATGAGGCAACCACGAGACACTCCAGGGCCTCTGACGTCTCGCGCCCCGCGATCGGCTGGAGACACGAGATGAGCCCTCACAGAGCGAACGACCGTCGACGTCGGCCGACGGTACCCGTCCGGGTGTCCGGCTGGGTTCCGGCTGCAGCACTCCTCCTGGCCATGACGATGACGACCTCCTGCACCGGCTCCGCGTCGGGGGACGGTGCCGCCGCGGCCTCGAAACCCGGCGCGGCCGGGGTCGGTGACCGGCTGTTTCCCGCACTCGGCAACGGTGGCTACGACGTGACGCACTACGGACTGACCCTGGACTATGTGCCCGAGACCAACCGTCTGAAGGGCACGGCTGTCATCACAGCGCGCGCCACCCAGGACCTGAGCCGCTTCGACCTCGACCTGTCAGGGCTGCGGATACGCCTGGCCACCGTGCAGGGAGCGAAGGCCCGGTATCGGCGTCAGAAGGACGAGTTGCTGGTGACACCGGCGAAGCCGGTCCATGAAGGCGACATCTTCAAGACGGTCGTCACCTACGACGGCACCCCCCGCACGATCGAGAACGACGACGGAAGCCTGGAGGGCTGGATAGAGACCGATGACGGCTCCACCGCCCTCGGGCAGCCCGCCGGTTCCATGACCTGGTTCCCGGGGAACCACCACCCCTCGGACAAGGCCACGTACGACATCACGGTCACCGTCCCCAAGGACGAGGACGGCACCCCCTACGACGTGGTCAGCAACGGCGAACTGACCAGGGAAGAGGACAAGGGCGAGACAGTGACCCGGCACTGGCGCACCACAGAGCCCATGGCCAGCTACCTCGCTCATGTCTCCGTCGGCTACTTCGAGGTCGACCGGGGCTCGGCCGACGACGACCTGCCCGTGTACGTCGCCATCGACCCCGACGAGTCCGAGAACGCCGCAGACGTCAAAGATCTGGTGCCCGAGATCGTCGGCTGGGCGAACGAACGCTTCGGCCCCTACCCCTTCTCCTCCACCGGCGCAATCGTCGACCACCTGCCCGAGCTCGACTATGCCCTGGAGACCCAGACCAAGCCCTACTTCGATGAGGCGCCGGACGAGAGTCTGCTCGTCCACGAGTTGGCGCATCAGTGGTTCGGCAACTCCGTCACCTTGCGCAAGTGGAAGGACATCTGGCTCAACGAGGGTATGGCCACCTACGCGGAGTGGCTCTGGGAGGAGGAGCAGGGCGGCAGGAGCACCGACGAGATCTTCGAGGACTTCTACGACGGCTCGGATGCCGAGAGCGAGGGAATCTGGGCCTTCCCGCCGGCCGACCCTCCCAGCGCGGCGCGCCTCTCCGACCCGCCCGTCTATGGGCGCGGCGCCATGGTCGTGCACAAGGTGCGTGAGGCCGTCGGTGACGAGATCTTCTTCGACATCCTTCGTACCTGGACCCGGCAGCACCGGCACGGCAACGCCGACACCGGACAATTCATCGCCCTGTGTGAGGGCAAGTCCGGGAAGAACCTGACGAAGCTCTTCGACGCCTGGCTCTTCGACAAGAAGAAGCCGTCCCGGACGCCATGAGTGCGGCCCGATGGGAGGAGGGCTCTTCTCCCACCCAGGGGAGACAAGAGCCCTCCTCCTGTCCGGAGGAAGACCTCAGGCGGGCGGGTACACCAGTGTGATCTCGCGGTTCAGGCCGGACTCGTCGGCGTCCGGGTACATGGAGACCTCACCGTCGGACCACCGCACCAGGAAGTCGTCGGGATGGCGGTTCTCCGTGTAGTCACCGGCGCCCAGGAGGGTGGCGTGGGTCCAGAGCCGGTTGGGCTTCTTCACCTGGATCTCGCCGTGGAAGCCGTTCTGGTCGAGATCCTTGTAGAGGGTCAGTTCGCCATCCGTCCAGCGCACCATGAGGTCGTGCTGGTCGTTGCCGGTGAAGTCGCCCGACGTGATCGACGAGGCGTGCTTCCAGGTGCCGTTGGGCGCAGCAAGCTTCTTCTCGCCGTGGAAGCCGTCGCGATTGACGTCGGTGTACAGGGTGACTTCACCGTCGCTCCAGCGGACCAGGAGGTCGTCGGTCCACTTGTTGCCGGTCGTATAGCGACCACCGGTGATGGAGACGGCGTGCTTCCACGTGGCGTTGGGCTTCTGCAACTGGACCTCGCCGTGGAACCCCTTCTCGTCGACGTCGGGATAGAGCGTCAGTTCGCCGTCGGTCCAGCGGACGATCAGGTCGTCCGTGTCGGCGCCGGTGAAGTCGCCCGCCGCGATGGTCTCGGCGTGCTTCCAGGTGCCGTTGGGCCCGATGAGGCGAATCTCCTTGTCGAAGTTGTCGGCGTCCTCACCGGCACCGCGGTACAAGGTCACTTCGCCGTCGGACCAGCGCACGATCAGGTCGGAGTAGTCCCATGTTCCGGGATTGCCGTCGGTGAAGTAGCCCCCGGCGATGACCTCCGCGTGCTGCCAGGTCTCGGCCTTGCCCAGAACACCACGGCCGGCCGGCTGACGGTTGTTGACCGCGTCGTCGTACAGCGCCTTGGCGTCAGCGTCGAGGTAGGAGCTGTAGGAGATGTCGTCCTTGTCACCGCCGGTCTTCCAGCCGCCGATGACGCCGATGATCCCCCAGCCGCCACCCCGCTTGACGAGGAACGGGCCGCCGGACGCACCGCCGGAGTACTTGTCGCATGCGATACGCAGGAAGCTGCCCGGGATCTTCGGGTCGGTGCTGTTGTAGCGGACGGTCTTGTCCGTGCAGTCCAGCGGGCGCTTCTGGTTGGCCGGGTAGCCGATGAGGCGGACCGGGTCGTGGGCGTACCCGGCGTCGATCATCAACTCGGCACCGCCGACGACCTCCTCGACGTTCTTGCCACCGCGCGGTTCCAGCTGCAGGAAGTTGAAGTCGAGGTCGGCCGCGGCGTCCGGGCCCTTGGCGAGGTACCGCTTGTCGACGTAGATACGTCCGGGCTTGACGGTGAAGGCGCCGTGCGGCTTCTTGCCGTCGTCGTACTGCGGGACGAACGTGAGGTTCTTGCGCGCGTCCTGGTCGTCGAAGCAGTGACCGGCGCTCATCACGATGTTCTTGCCGGGGCTCTTGACGACCGTGCCGCCGCAGAAGCGGCCGGTGTCGGTGCCATCGTTCCAGAAGAACGTGCCGACGATGGGCAGCCCCTCGAACGGCTTGCTGGGGGAGCGGAGCATCCTGGTGGGAGCGGGAAACTGCTTGGCCTGCTGCTCCTGGACGGGCTTCGCGGCCCGCATGCGTTCCGGGGTCCAGTAGCTGTCGGCGTCGGCCGGCGTGAACCCGCGCGCGTCGTCATCCCCGCCTGCCGGGAGGGGGGACGGCGGAACGGAAGGCTGTTCCGCCGGGGCGGTCGGGGTCGTGTTCCCCGAGGGAGGTGGATCGCTCTGGTCTGCGTACGCCGGAAGCCCCGGCAGCAGAATGAGTGCCGCAGCCCCCGCCACGGCACCCAGAGCTCTACGCAACGTCATGGTCGATTTCCCCGTCATCAAAGGAGACGCATGTCATGCCAATCTGGCGTGGACGCGTCAAGGTCAGCCGTGATCATAGGTCTGTTTCATGCAGGAAAAGGCAGATATGGCCCAACTCACACGCGCATACAGACATGTCGGACTCGCTGTGATTGCCGTACCTCTGATCCTGATCGGGCAGTCCACGACGGCCCGCGCTGATCGGCTCCCATTCCCTGGAGGCGGGTACGTTTCCGTCAGCGGTCCGGCAGGACCCGGTGAGACGGTGGAACTCACGGTCAAGGAGCGCCCCGGCAATCCGCAC
Source organism: [Streptosporangium] indianense (assembly GCF_021474405.1). Taxonomy (GTDB): domain Bacteria; phylum Actinomycetota; class Actinomycetes; order Streptomycetales; family Streptomycetaceae; genus Streptomyces; species Streptomyces indiaensis. The sequence goes on along the minus strand of NZ_JAKEIO010000003.1, from coordinate 58,370 downwards.
CCGACGTCGGTGGAGGTCTCCAGCCCGGCGCTGACCGACGAAACCACCCTCGGTGACACCAAGGGCGCCTGGGTGGGCGCGGGCCGGATCAGAGAAGACGTGAAGCCCGGCACGTATCCCGTGACGTTCACGCTGCGCCACAAGGACGCCGACTGCGTGACGGAAAAGGACCGCGACTTCGTGTGCGACTACCCCTCGATCGTCCTGCGTGACGAGGTACAGGTCGCAACTCCGGACGAGGGCCGGGCATCGGGCGACGGACCGGGCTTCGGCGGCGGCTTGGCACTCGGCATCGCGTCGGGTGCCGTGGGGGCGCTGACGGCGGGCGGGATACTGCTGCGCCTGCGGCGGCGCGGGGCTGTGGACGGGCCCTCGCAGGACCCGAAGACCTGACCGACCCGGGCCGGCCGCAAGCCGGCCCGGAACACTGCCTGTTCAGTGGCTGGGTTCCCGTTCGACCGGGAGCCACAGTTCCGCGTCCGCCTCCGTGCCGGACGGAGACAGGCGGGTGCGCAGGATCTCCGGGCCGGGGCGGGTGCGGTAGGGGTTGGACGGGAACCACTCGGTGTACACGACGCGCCAGAGTCGCTGGATCGCTTGCGGGGCGGGGCCCGAAGTGGTGAAGACCGCCCAGGTGCCCGGCGGGACCGGGAGGACGGTGGTGCCCTCGGGTGCCGGTGCCGGTGCCGGCGGCGGAGTTGCCGTCGGGGCCGAGGTGATCACCGCGTGGTAGTAGTCGAGTTCCGTGCCCTCCACGCGGCTCGGATCGATGTCGTCGCACACGGCGACCAGGCCCTGCGGCTCCTGGTCGGACAGTTTCTCCAACCGGTCCACGGCGGCCTTGTCGAGGCCGCGGACGAAGTCGATGATCCCCTGGTTCGGGCCGGAGTGGATCAGGGGGATCCGGGTCTTGAAGCCCGTGACGGTGAAGGCCGGGCGGTCCAGGACGCGGTAGTGCATGCTGCTGCTCCCTTCGACGGTGAGGCGGAAGGCCAACCGGGGCTGGGAGACGAGGGCGGCGCCGGTGCGCCGGGCCTCTCCCGGGCCCACGCCGTGCATCGCCCGGAACGCCCGCGCGAACGCCTCGCCCGAGCCGTAGCCGTAGCGGACCGCGATCTCCAGGAGCGTCGCGTCCCCCGACAGCACCTCCGCACCCGCGACCGTCAGCCGCCGTCGGCGGATGTACTCCGACAGCGGCATGCCGGCCAGGGCGGAGAACATGCGGCGCAGGTGGTACTCCGAGGTGCACGCCGTACGCGCCAGATCCGCCACGTCGACGGTGTGGCCGAGGTCCCGTTCGATCCGGTCCATCGCCTGGTTGAGCCGGTCCAGCACGTCCGGTCTCCTTCCTTTCGTGCCCTCACGCTAGGCAGCGCGTGCCCTGCCCCACCCGACATCCTGTGCCCGTTCCGGTCGGGTGCCGCCCGCGTCGAACGGCGTAGTCGAACGGGGTGGTCGTGTGGCGTGGGGGAACCGCCGCCCCGGCAGGCGTCCTCACGGTGTCCCTACCGTGAACGGCTAGCATCGCCCGTCAATCAGTCAGTTGCCGACCGGATGAGGTGAGGACGTGGGGGCACCCAGGATCGCCGTCGCCGTCGTGACGATGGGCAACCGGCCCGACGAGGTGGACGCCCTGCTGGAGTCCGTGGCCAAGCAGGACGTGCCGCCCGAGCGGATCGTCGTCGTCGGCAACGGATGCCCGCTGCCCGAGTTCGCCCACCGGCTGTCGCTGCCCGGCGAGGTCACCACCGTCGAACTCGACGAGAACCTCGGCTGCCCCGGCGGACGCAACGCGGCCCTGGACCAGCTGCGGGAGTTCGGCGACATCGACGTCGTGGTGGATCTGGACGACGACGGTCTGCTCGTCGACCCCGACGTGCTGCGCCGCGTGCGGGACCTGTACGCCGCCGACGAGCGGCTCGGCATCGTCGGCTTCCGGATCGCCGACGAGCTCGGCGAGACACAGCAGCGGCACGTCCCCCGGATCGGCAACTCCGATCCCCTCCGGGGAGGGTACGTCACCGGCTTCCTCGGGGGCGGGCACGCCCTGCGGATGACGATGCTCGACGAGATCGGCGACTGGCCCGCCGAGTTCTTCTTCGCGCACGAGGAGACCGACCTCGCCTGGCGCGCCGTCGATGCCGGGTGGCGGATCCTGTACGCGCCGGAGTTGCTGCTGCGGCATCCCAGGACCTCGCCCGCCCGGCACGCCATCTACTACCGGGTGAACGCCCGCAACCGGGTCTGGCTGGCCCGCCGCCGGCTGCCGCTCCCGCTCGTCCCCGTCCACCTGGGCGTCTGGGTGCTGCTCACCCTCGCCCGGAACCGGTCGGGTGCCGGGCTGCGCGCGTGGCTCGGCGGTTTCGTGGAAGGCGTACGGGAGCCGGCAGGGGAGCGGCGGCCCATGCGGTGGCGGACGGTGTGGCGCCTCACCCGGCTGGGGCGGCCGCCTGTCATCTGAGACGCGCAGGCGAATTGCTTCGGCGAGCCGTGGTTCGGGGGCTGCGGTGTTCGAGAGTCGCGGTCCTAGGCCGCGGTGTTCGAGAGTCGCGGTGCTTGGCGGGCCGTGGCCTCCGGCCCGCCGAGCGTCCGGTCTGCCGGGGAGATGGAGAGGGTCCCGGCCGTTCACCTCCGCCGACCGGGACCCGGACCCGGCCGCGGCGGCGACACTCCCCCGAGTTGCGCGTCCAGACGCGCGCGCCGCCGGGCCAGATCCGATGTAGTGATCACATCAGGCTTTGCCAACGGATCGCTAACATATGGCCAACGCTTCGCCGTGTGTCATCCGGCGATTGGCCGGAAGCCGCCGAGCCAAGATCAAGGACGGCCAGTACACCGGCCGATCCCGGCACGGCAGGTGAGAGCCGGGTGGCGGGAACGCGCCGTCCGGGGGCGGAAACTCGTCAAAGCGGTGCACGGGGGGTAGTGGCGCGATGATGCGGTTCGGGCTGTTGGGCCCGCCGGTGCTGTTCCACGACGTCCAGGGCGGCGCCCGGCCTGAGGCCAGGGCCGTCGCGAGCCCGAAGTCCCGTGCGCTGCTGGCCGCTTTGCTCCTCGACGCCGGGCGGGTCGTCTCCGTGGAGGCGCTCAAGGACGTGCTGTGGAGCGAGGCGCCGCCCGTTTCCGCACAGGCCTCGCTGCACAATCACATCGCCCGGCTGCGGCGGTCGCTCGACGATCCCCGACGGCTGCGCACCGTGCCGTCCGGGTACCTGCTGCGGCTCGACGAGGGCGAGCTCGACGTCCACGTCTTCGACGGCCATGTCGCCGCCGCGCGTGCCGCTCACGCCGGCCGGGCCTGGGAGCGGGTCGTGCGCGAGTGCGCTGCCGCGCTCGCGCTGTGGCGGGGCGCGCCGCTCGCCGGGCTGCCGCCCGAGGTCGGCGGGTACGCCTTCGCGCAGCGGCTGTGCGAGGCCCGGCTGCTCCTCCTGGAGTGGCGCTACGACGCCGAACTGGCCCTGGGCGGCCCGCGGCTGCAGGAGCTGGTGCCGGAGCTGGCGGCACTGACCGGGGCGTATCCGCTGCGCGAGGTGTACTACCGCCAGCTGATGCTCGCCCTGCACCGCACCGGCCGCCCGGCCGAGGCCCTGGCCGTCCACCGCGACCTGCGCGCCCGCCTCGTCGGCCAACTCGGCATCGAACCGGGGGCGGGGGTGAGGGAGGCGCACCTGGAGGTGCTGCGGGGGGCTCAGGGGGACGCGGGTGCGGGCGAGAGGCCGGGTGACCGCGACGGGCTGCCGACCGGTCCGGCAGGCGATGCGTCCACCGGTCCGGCCGACGACGCTTCGACCTGTGCGGTCCGGGGGGTTCCCGTGGGTCCGGTCGGCGGGGCACCGACCCGTCCCGTCGGCGGGGCACCGACCCGCCCGGTCGGCGGGGCACCGACCCGCCCGGTCGGAGGGGCATCGACCCGTTCGGCCGGCGGTGTGCCTACCGGTCCGGCCGGCGGTGTGCCTACCGGTCCGGCCGGCGGTGTGCCTACCGGTCCGGCCGGCGGTACGCCCACCGGTCCGGCCGGCGGTGTGCCCACCGATCCGGCCGACAGCGTGCACGTCCGTCCGGCCGACGTGATCCCGGCCCGTTCGGGCAGCAGGCCCTCGCACAGCCAAGCGAGTGTGCCGATGCCGATGCCCGCTCCCGCCCAACTCCCTCCGCCCCCGCCCCGGTTCATCGGCCGCAACGCCGTCCGGGACTCCCTGCACCGCGTGCTCACCACATCCGCCCCCCACCCCGTCGCCGTCATCAGCGGCATGGCCGGTGTCGGCAAGAGCGCGCTCGCCCTCTACGTCGGCCACCAGTTGGCGGAACGTTTCCCCGATGGGCAGCTCCACCTCGACCTGCACGGCGCCACCCCGGGCATGGCACCTCTCACCCCTGGGCAGGCGCTCACCGCCCTGCTGCGTGACCTCGGTGTCGAGCCCTGCCGCATCCCCGAACAGCCGGACGCCGCAGCCGCGTTGCTGCGGTCGCTGCTCGCACCCGCCCGCACGCTGCTCGTGCTGGACGACGCCGCGAACGCCGCGCAGGTACGGCCGCTGCTACCGGGCGGCGCCGGATGCGCGGTGATCGTCACCAGCCGTTCGCCGCTGACCGCCCTCGACGGCGCGGCCCGCTTCCCGCTCGCCCCGCTGTCGGACGAGGAGAGCGCCGAACTCCTGCGTAGCGCCTCGGGCCGCGAGGGCCTGGACGGCACGGACGCCGCCCGGCTCCTCGTCGAGCTCACCGGCCGGCTCCCGCTGGCCCTGCGGGTCGTCGCCGCGCGGCTCGCCGCCCGTCGGGCCCTGACCCCCGAGAAGCTCGCCGGGCAGCTCGCCGCCGCAGAGGGGCGGTTGCGGCACCTGGAGTACGACGACCTGAGCGTGGGCCGTTCGCTGGCCGTCGCGTACGACGCGCTCGCAGGCTCCGAGCGCGCGGCCGACCGGGACGCGGCCCGCACGCTGCGGGCCGTCGGCGCCCTCGACCTGCCCACCTACAGCGCCCCCCTTCTCGCCCGTCTCACCGGCATCGGCGAACCCCGCACCGAGGCCGCCCTGGACCGCCTCCTCGACGTGGCCCTGCTGGAGGAGACGACGTACGGCCGCTACGCGCCTCACGGCCTGGTACGGGACTTCGCCCGCGAGCGGGCCGCGGAGCACGGCGCCGTCCGCACCGCCGGTGCCGTGGACCTCGCCGACACGGCGCTGCACTGGTACGCCGCCGTCGCCGAACGCGTCCTCGGCGCGATCGTGGAACCCGGCCTCGACCAGGAGGACCGCCTCCGGCCCACCGCGAGTCAGCCCGCCGGCCACGCGGCCCACGTCGCCACCGTCACGCCCTTCGCCGGCCCCGACGAGGCCTTCGCCTGGGGAGACGGCGAGCTGGAGAACGTCGTCGCCCTGGTCGAGCGGTTCGCGGACACCCCCTCGGAGCGGCGCGCGGGCCTGGTCTGCGCGCTCGTCCGGCTGATCTCCCCGTACGCGCACCGCCGGGGCCGCCTCGCCGAGATGGAGGTGCTCGGGCAGGCCGGCCTCCGGGTCGCCCGGCGGCTCGGGGACACGGCCGCGGAGGCCTACGCCCTGGTCGACCTCGGCGGGCTGCACTTCCTGACCGGCCGGCACAGCGAGGCCCTCGCCCTCAACGACCGCGCCCTCACCCTCTGGCGGCGGCTGGACCACACCTCGTGGATCCGCCGCTGCCTGAACAACCAGAGCCTGCTGCTGGACGGGCTCGGGCGGCGCACCGAGGCGGGCGAGGCGCTGACGCGGAGCCTGGAGTACGCCCGGCGGCTGAACGACCCCTACGGTGAGGCCATCACCCACAGCACCTCGGCAACCTCGTCGAGCCCACCGACCCACGGGCCGCCATCGAGCAGCACCGGCGTTCGCTCGCCCTCGGGGACGAGATCGGCGCCGTGATCGTGCGGCACGCCGCGCACTGCAACGTCGGCTACGCCCATCTGCGGCTGGGGCAGCCGGCCGCCGCCGTCCCGCACTTCGAGGAGAGCCTGCGCATCCTCGGCGGGCACGGTGACTGGTACGGCGAGTCCCGGACCCGGCTCGGCCTGGTCAGGGCCCTGCGCCAGCTCGGCCGCGGCCGGCGGGCCGCCCGCGAGTGCGCCGAGTTGCTCGGCCGGGCCGACGCCCGCGACGACCGCTACATCGCCGGTCTCGCCCGCCACCAGCACGGGCTGCTGCTGCGGGAGCGGGGGGAGGTCGGCGAGGCACGCGAGGAGTGGGACGCGGCGCTCGCGGCACTGGAGGGGACGGACGAGTGGGCGGTGTTCACGGAACTGCGTGAGCTCCTGGCGTCTTCGAGCCGATTACTTGGCGGCTGATCACTCGGCGTCCGCACAGTCTCCGGGCTGATCAACAGGCGTCTGAGAGTCTCCGGGCTGATCACTCGGCGTCCGCGCAGGCTCCGGGGATCACTTGGCGTCCGCGTAGCACTCGACCACCGCCGTCGTGAACGGGAACCGCACCGGTGTCTCCCCGAAGGTCAGCCGCCCGGCCAGGGCCGCCGCCTCGCGGATGGCCGCCACGACCGCCTCGGCCTCCTCCTCGGGACAGTGCACGATCACCTCGTCGTGCTGGAAGAAGACCAGCTCGGCCGCCAGCTCCGCGCAGGCCCGGCGCAGCGCGGCGAGCAGCAGCAACGCCCAGTCTGCGGCGCTGCCCTGGACGACGAAGTTGCGGGCGAAGCGGCCGCGGGCGCGGGCGTGGGTGGAGGCGTGGCCCGGTACCCACGCGGCGCTGTCGTCGGGCTGGTCCGCGTCCGTGGGCGGGATGCCGGCCTCCTCGGTCGCGTCGTCCGTCCCCCGGGCCGCCGGCGGGCAGGTCCGGCCGAGCCAGGTCCGCACGAGCCGGCCCTCCTCACCCGCCCGGGCCGCGTCGTCGACGTACGCGACGGCTCGCGGAAAACGGCGTCTGAGCGCGGCGAGATTCTTCAGGCCGTCGCCGGAGGTCTGCCCGTACACCGCGCCCAGCACGGCGAGCTTGGCCTGGTCGCGGTCGCCGGAGAAGGCGCGGTCGGAGACCGACTGGTAGAGGTCGGTCTCCCGCCCGGCCACCTCCATCAGGCCGGGGTCGCGGGAGATCGCGGCGAGGACGCGCGGTTCCATCTGGTCGGCGTCGGCGACGACGAGCCGCCAGCCGGGGTCGGCGACCACGGCCCGCCGGATCACCTTGGGGATCTGCAACCCGCCCCCGCCGTTGGTCACCCAGCGGCCGGTCACCGTCCCGCCCGCGAGGAACTCGGGTCTGAAGCGGCCCTCACGGACCCAGTCCTGGAGCCAGGACCAGCCGTGGGCGACCCAGATGCGGTACAGCTTCTTGTACTCCAGCAGTGGCTTCACGGCAGGGTGGTCGACCGTGCCGATCTCCCACTTGCGGGTCGAGGCGACCTTGATGCCGGCCCGCGCGAACGCCTTGACCACCTCGGCCGGCAGGTCGGGGCGGACCCGGTGGCCGAACGCGGCGGACACCTCCTCGGCCAGCTCCGCCAGTCGGCGCGGCTCGCCGCCGCCCGCGTACCGCTCGCCCAGCAGGTCGTGCAGCAGCGCGCGGTGCACTTCCGCGCTCCAGGGCAGCCCGGACCGGTTCATCTCGGCCGCCACCAGCATGCCCGCCGACTCTGCGGCTGTCAGCAGCCGCATGCGGTCGGGGTGCTCGGCGCTCGCGTGCCGCCGCTGCTGCTCGGCGTAGACCGCGAGGAGGTCGGACAGGGGCAGGTGGACGCCCTGTGGCTCGAACAGGGAGGACTGGGCGCCCGGTGCCGCCGACCGCTGCGGTGGATCGGGCGGTACGGGGCCGCCGCGCAGCCGGGCCAGGGCGGCCGCGGCCGAGCGTGGTTCCCCGTACCGCCCCTCATGGCCGAGGAGGAGCGTCTCGGCGGCCTCGATGTCGTAGCACCGCTCGACTCGCACCCCCGTGGCGAGCAGACGCGGGTAGACCTCGGCGGTGGACCGCCACACCCACCGCGTGACGCCGGGACGGCTCCGCACGGCCTCGGCGGGACCGGACTCCCGCCGCACCGGGCCGGAGGGCAGCCCGTCCGGGCCGAGGGGGGCGACGTCCACGCCACCGTCCTCGGCCGGTGCGAGCGCCCACCGGTCGGCCATGCGGCGAGTCTGCCAGGGGGGTCTGACAACGCCCCCGAAGCCGACGCCGACGGCCGACACCAACGTCGCCCCCGACACCGCCCCCGACGCCGCCCCCGACGCCGACGGCCGACCCCGCCGCCGCTGACGCCCACATCGCCCCCGACGCCGCCCCTGACGCCGACGGCCGACATCCACATCGCCCCCGACACCGACCTCGACCCCGACCTCGGCGTCGATGCCGGTCAGTGTCGGTCCGGCACGTTCGCCGACGCCGTCAGGGTCAGCCCCGCACGCTCGCCGACGCCCGTCAGGATTCGCCCGGCGTGTTCCCCTGCGTCCGCGTGAACTTCTCCAGCGCCCCGGCGACGTACCGCTCGGTGTGCTCCTTGTCGATGCCCAGTCCGCTGAGGACGCCCTGGCCGTTCTCGTGCTCCAGCAGGGCGAGCAGGATGTGCTCGGTGCCGATGTAGTTGTGGCCGAGGCGCAGGGCCTCGCGGAAGGTGAGCTCCAGGACCTTCTTGGCGGCCTGGCCGTAGGGCACGAGCTCCGGGGCGTCGTCGACGGCCGGCGGGAGTGCCGCCGTGGCCGCCTCGCGCACGGCGTCGAGGGAGACGCCCTGTTCGACGATCGCCTTCGCCGCGAGTCCCTCCGGCTCGGCCAGCAGTCCGAGGACGAGGTGCTCGGGCAGGCCCTCGGCGTTGTTAGCCGACTTGGACGCGCTGTGCGCCGCCATGACCACGCTGCGGGCCCGGGGCGTGTACCGGTTGAAGCCCTGGCCCGGGTCGAGGTCGGCCGACTCCTTCGGCACGAACCGCTTCTGCGCGGCCTGCCGGGTGACGCCCATGCTCTTGCCGATGTCGGTCCAGGACGCGCCGGAGCGCCGGGCCTGGTCGACGAAGTGGCCGATCAGGTGGTCGGCCACGTCGCCCAGGTGGTCCGCGGCGATCACCGCGTCCTGGAGCTGGTCGAGCGGTTCCGGGTGGACCTTCTTGATAGCCGCGATGAGGTCGTCGAGACGGATGGATGACGTGGTCTCGGGGTTCGTCATGTGTCAACCGTAGGTTGCGCCCTCCGGGGTGTCAACCGTGAGTTGACACTTCGCCGGGAGTTCCGGACCGGCCGCTCCGGCGTGGCACCATCGGCCCGTGAGTACGTCCAGCACCGTCGACCGCGCGTTCGCGGCGGCCCTCTACGAGACCGGTGAGAGGGCCCTCGACACCGGCGCGTCCCTGCTCGCCTCCGACCCGGCGGCGGACGCCGAACTCGACCGGCGCGGACAGGAGTTCGTCGCGGCGGCCTGGCGGCGCGGCTGGCAGCCGGCCGACGTCGTACGGATGGTGCGGCGCGAGCTGGCCGACGTGCACGTGCTCCTCGCGGCCGCGCTGATCCGCGCCCAGGCACCCGACGACGTGCCCCGGGGCCTCCGCTGGGACACGCAGCTCGCCGAGCTCCCCGCCGGCGCCCCGCCCCGTACCGACCGCTTCTCGTACGTCACGGCCGTACTGGAGCTGTACCGCCTGCTGCTGCGGCTGCCGTCACTGGAGCCCCTCGACGAGACGCCCGGAGCGGGACCCGGCCCGGCGAGGCCCGAGTCGCGCATGCTCACCCGCATCCGCGCCCTGCTGGCCAAGGCCGAGGCGACCGGGTTCCCGGAGGAGGCGGAGGCGCTGAGCGCCAAGGCGCAGGAACTGATGGCCCGGCACAGCGTCGACGAGGCGCTGCTCGCGGCGCAGGCGCCCTCGCCGGACACGCCGGGGGCCTGCCGGATCGGGGTCGAGCCGCCGTACGAGCAGGCCAAGGCGGTGCTGCTGGACGCCGTCGCCGGCGCCAACCACTGCCGCGCGGTGTGGAACGAACCCCTCGGCTTCTCGACCGTCGTCGGCTTCGAAACCGACTTGGAGGTGGTCGAACTCCTCTACACCTCACTCCTGGTGCAGGCGACGACCGCGATGACGAAGGCGGAGGCCGCGCAGCGGGCGGGCGGCCGCAAGCGCACCAAGACGTTCCGGCAGTCCTTCCTCGCGGCCTATGCCCACCGCATCGGCACCCGGCTGGCCGCAGCCGCCGAGACGCAGGTGACCGACGACCTGCTCCCGGTCCTCGCCTCCCGCGAGGTCGCCGTCACCGGGCGGCTGGACCGGATGTTCCCGGAGACGACCACGACCCGGCTGCGCGGGGTGCGGGACGCGGCGGGCTGGACGCAGGGCGCGCAGGCGGCGGACCGGGCCCAGGTCCGGCACCGGCCGCCGCTGCACTGACCTGCCCACCGCTGCTGACCCCCCGGCGGCCCCGACAGTGCTCTCGGCGCAGACAGTGCCCTCCGTGCCGCCGGCGTCCTGACGCCGTCAGCGCTCCGGCACCGTCGGGGTCGTCGATCCCTGCCGCTCAGTCCCCCGACGTCTCGAAGCCGCTCACCGAGGTCTTCTCGTCCTCCGCCCAGGAGACCTCGCCGTACGACCACTTCAGCTCGTGCGCCGTCCTGGTGTCGCCGGGCAGGGTGAACGACGCCGCGTGGACGTCGAGACTCTCCGCGGAGCCGGCCTCGCCCCGGACGTAGGTGATGGTGAAGGACGTGGTGGCGCCCTTCCCGAGGGTCAGCGACCGGGCCTTCGCGCCCTCGACCGGGGAGACGGACGTCGTCTTGTCGTCGGCCAGCAGGTCCACGCCGGGGAAGCCCTTCAGCGTGCACTGCTCGCCCTTGTTGGTGAGCGTGACGGTGACGGTGCCGGTGTCTCCCGCGGCGGGGGCGGCCGCGGCACCGACCTCGACGCCCATGTCGCCGAGCGCGCAGGCCGAGTCGCTGGGCCGGTCCGCGTTCTTGACGTCGTCGCCACCGGACGTGTCGTCGCTGCAGCCGGTCAGCAGGACCGTCGCGGCGAGGGCGGCGGCCAGGGTGAGGGGGTAGGTGCGCATGAGGTCCTCTGGACGTGTCGAACGAAAGTGGCGACGGACCCCTGGATCATCACGCACGCGCGCACCGCCCGCCCACGCGCCCCCTCCGATTCCCCCGCACGCCGGACGGATCCCGGGGCCCGGGTGGCTCCGTGCCGCCGAGAGGTTCCTCGGATCCCGGTGGCTGTTCGGGCCATCGGACGGGTTCCTGGCTTTCGGTGGCTCTGTGACCGCCGAACGGGTACCGGGCCCGGTGCCCGCTCACGCCTGACGGGCACGGGGCAACCCCCGAACGCCGAACGGGCCGCGGTGCCCTCAGGCGATCCGCGGCCCGTCCGTACGGATGCCGGTGTCCGGTGTCAGCCGAGGCCGGCCGTCGGCAGGCCCGTCGGGAGCTTGCCGCCCTCGGCCTTCCGGTAGGTCTCCGCTCCGAGGCCGCCCTCCCAGGTGACCTTCAGGCTGCTGCCGTTCACGGAGTCGACCATGCCGGTCGCCCGGTCCTTGGAGCCGTCCGTGCACTTCAGGCGGATCATCCGCATCCCGGACTCCTCGTCCGCGGTGCCACTGCACACGCTCCCGCCGGTGCCGAACAGCGCGGCCTGCTTGCCGGTGATCACCAGGGCCACGGCCTTGCCGTCGGTCGTCGCGAGCCAGCTGCCCGCCAGCTCGCCGCCGGCCGACTCCCCGGATCCGGAACCGGACCCGGAGTCGCCCGCGCCGGCGGACGACGAGGCGGACGGGGCCGGGCTGGAGGCCGAGTCGTCGCCCGAGTCCCCGTCACTGCTGCATGCGCTCAGCACGAGCACGCCCGCCAGCCCCGCGGCCGCCGCCGCGACACGCACGGCACCGGAACGGCGCGAGAAGATCACCGAAGTCACTGCAAGCCCCCAAGCTGTAGCCGGCCGACCGGCCCGGACGGCACCGGCCGGCCTCCTGGCCGGAACGACCGCAGCAAGCTACCAGGGCCCGTCAAGGGCCTTCGGAAACGCCTCCTACCAGGACGACTTGCGCACCCCGGGCAGATACCCCGCGTGCGCCTGCTCCCGCAGACTCACCCGGGACAGCCCGAACGTCCGGAAGTAGCCGCGCGGCCGGCCATCCACCTGGTCGCGGTTGCGCACGCGCGTGGCGCTCGCGTCACGCGGCTGCCTGCGCAGCTCCGCTTGGGCGGCGATCCGCTCGGCCTCCGTGGAGGACGGCCGCCGGATGATCTCCTTCAGCTCGGCCCGCCGGGCGGCGTACCGCGCGACGACCTGCTGCCGCCGGTCGTTCTTCGCGATCTTGCTCTTCTTCGCCATCAGACCCTCACTCCCCGGGCGCGGATCCGGGCGACGGCCGCCTCGATCCCGATCGTGTCGACGGTCTTGATCCCCTTGGCGCCGAGCCGGAGCCGGACGTACCGGCCCTCGCTCGGCAGCCAGTAGCGCTTGGACTGGATGTTGGGGTCGAACCGGCGTGACGTGCGCCGGTGGGAGTGGGAGATGCGGTTGCCGAAGCCCGGCTGTGTGCCGGTCAGCATGCAGTGCGCGGACATGGGTGGTGACGTACCTCTCTGCCTAGACTGTGGAAATGGATTTCATTTTCAGTATCATAGCGGCATGGCACGCAACGAACTCCGTCCGGTCATCAAGCTCCGGTCCACCGCCGGGACCGGCTTCACCTACGTCACCCGCAAGAACCGCCGCAACGACCCGGACCGCATGACCCTGCGCAAGTTCGATCCGGTCGCCGGCCGCCACGTCGACTTCCGAGAGGAGCGCTGACCCATGCGCCAGGGAATCCACCCGGAGTACGGCCCCGTCGTCTTCCGCGACCGTGCCGCGAACTACGCCTTCCTCACCCGCTCGACCCTGGCCGCCACGGCGGGCGAGAAGACGATCGAGTGGGAGGACGGCACCACCTACCCGGTCGTCGACGTCGAGATCTCCGACGTGAGCCACCCCTTCTACACCGGCACCGCCCGCGTGCTGGACACCGCCGGGCGCGTGGAGCGCTTCGAGCGCCGGTACGGGAAGAAGGGGTGACCCTGTGGCTGACCCCGTGGCCGTCCCTCCCGGTCTCCCCGTCGTGATCGTCGGCGGGCTGCACGCCGACGCCCGCAGGGCGGCCGTCGCGCGGCTGCTCGCCGACGTGCCCGGCAGTGTCGTCCTCCACCACGACCTCTCGACGGCCGCCGCGGGCACCGTCGTACGGACCATCAGGGACGCCTCCGGTGTCCTCGACGCGGGGGAGGCGCCGCTCGTCAACGACTGCGCGTGCTGCGCCCTGCGCGAGGACCTGGTGCCGGAGCTGGAGCGGCTGCGGGACGCCGGGCTCACCCGGCTGGCCGTCGTCGAGCTGTGGGACTCCGTCGAGCCCAAGGCCATGGCCGAGGTCGTCACGGCGGGCGGGCTCACCGTCACCGGTGTGATCACCGCCGTCGACCCGGCCCTGGTCCTGCCCTGCCTCGGCAACGGCGACGACCTCGCCGACGCCGGTCTCGCGGCCGCCGCCACCGACCAGCGCACGATCGCCGACACCTTCGCGCGCCAGCTGGAGTACGCCCCCGTCCTCGCCGTCGCCGACTCCCCGGAGGCCGACGACGAGGACCGGGAGCTGCTCGCGCAGCTTCACCCGACGGCCCGCCGGGCCCCGGTCGGGGAAGGCGCCCCCGTGGACCGGGCCGACGACGGCCTGACCGTGCCGACCCCGCGCAGGGGCCCGCTCTCCCCGCTGGCCGAGGCGGCCCTGGCCGGTTTCGACGTCGAGGCGGCCGCCGCCGCCCAGCACCCGGCCTGCGCGCTGCTCCCCGCCGAGGCCGACGCGCACGGCGTCTCCACGCTGGTGTGGCACCGGCGCCGCCCGTTCCACCCGGAGCGGCTGTACGCCGCGCTGGAGGACTTGACCTGCGCGGCCGCCCGCAGCCGGGGCCGGTTCTGGCTCGCCGACAAGCCCGACACGCTGTTCCACTGGGACGCGGCGGGCGGCGCCCTGTGCGTGGAGGGGGCGGGCCCGTGGCTGGCCTCCCTCCCGGACGCGGCCTGGGAGATGGTGCCGCCGGTCCGCCGTGCCGCCGCCGCGCTGGACTGGCACCCCGAGCACGGTGACCGCGGCCAGCACCTGGTCTTCACCTCGCCCGCCCTCGACCGGGACGGCCTGGAGCGGCTGCTGGAGTCCTGCCTGCTGACCGACGCCGAGTACGCCGCGGGCCCCGACGTCTGGCAGCGGCTCCCGCACGCCTTCGACACCCTTCTGGAGGTCTGACCCCCATGCCCCGCAAGCCCGAGCGCAAGCCCGCCAAGAACCGGCCCAACCCCCTGGACCAGGCCGGGATCACGTACATCGACTACAAGGACACCGACCTGCTGCGGACGTTCATCTCCGACCGCGGCAAGATCCGCAGCCGCCGTATCACCCGGGTCTCGTCCCAGCAGCAGCGGCAGCTGGCCCAGGCCATCAAGAACGCGCGCGAGATGGCGCTCCTGCCGTACTCCGCGCGCTGAGCCCGTCAGGGTGAGGTTCCCCACGCTTGACGTGTGGGGACCTTCTGCCGGTGCCGCCGCCGGGCCGGATCACCCCGGGCCGGCCGTCCGGCCGTGGGGTGCGCGGCGGGGCGCCGGGACCGGGCCGGACGCCGGTCGGGCCGGCTGTGAGACCGCGGTCCCGCGGGACGTCCCTGGGTGCCGCGCGGCGCGGACGCGCACGGTGCGGCGCGGGCCGGCCGGGCCGTGAGCCGAGCGCGGGTCCGGCGATGGTCCGAGCGGGACACCGGCCACGTGGACGACCCCGGCCTCCTGCGAACGGCCCATTTCTCGCCGTCCCCGCAGGCCACGGCCGTCTTCCGGATATTGGTCGGTCTGTCGAACGGTTTTCGCAGGGTCGTGCGTCTCAGCTCCGGCTTCTCCGGTGCGGCACCCGCACGGCTGCCGCGCTCCGCCGCCGAGCGGATGTTCCGCCTCCACCGGACCTCCCCGAACCCCCCGACTTCGCCGCAGGCCGCAGGGAACGAGAGGCGGGGGCGGGCCGTCACAACAGACGGGAGCTTCGGTCAAGCGGTCGTCAAGGCTGTAACCGCGGGACCACCCCTCGTGCACGTGCATCTGCCCACGCATCTGCACATGAACAGGGTTATGATCCGGGTCAGTTGACCACTGCACCAATGGCCACACCAGCCAGTGCACCACCGGGGAGCGACCTGTGGACCACGACGGGTACGACGTGTACAACGGGATGGCGGCCGCCGGGCTGCGCGGTGTGGCCTGGCAGAAGAGCCGGCACAGCAACTCGCAGGGTTCGTGCGTGGAGTTCGCCCGATTGCCGGGCGGTGACGTGGCCGTGCGCAACTCGCGTTTTCCGGACGGCCCCGCACTGGTCTACACCCGTGCGGAGATCGAGGCCATGCTCCTGGGCGTCAAGGACGGTGAGTTCGACCACCTGGTCGGCGGCTGACGGTCCGGCGGACCCGGCGGAGTCCGGGTGATATGTCCCTGATGTGCGGTGACGCGCGTAGAACCGCGGCGCGATGATGCGCCGCGGTCTTCTCATTCCCCGTGTGGCCGTGCACCGGTGTGCGGCAGCCGGAACAGCGCCCAGACCACCTTGCCGCTGAGCGCGCCCGCGAGCGGGTGCCAGCCCCAGCTGTCGCTGAAGGAGTCGACGAGGAACAGTCCGCGGCCCGACTCGGCCGAGAAGTCGTCGGTCTCCCGGGCGACCGGACTGTCGTGACTGGGATCGCGCACCGCGCACACCAGCCGCTCGGTCCACCGCATCAGGTGCAGACGCACCGGGGGTTCGCGGTCGCCGCACGCGCCGCTCGCCGGCAGGCCGTGCCGCAGCGCGTTGGTGACGAGCTCCGAGACCACCAGGCAGACGTCGTCGAACCGCTCGCCCATGTCCCACTGGTCGAGGGTTCTGCGGGTGAACCGCCGCGCCTCGCCCACCGCTTCGTAGCGGGCGGGAAGGGCGCAGGAGGCGGCGTCGGACACGGCCGCGGGATCCAGCGGCGGAAGGCCCTGCCGTAACGGCTCGAGCATGGTCGATCCATTCGTCCCCATGCGAGGCACTCCCGGGAATTCGCGGTCGGTGCGATGCGGCGGTGGTGCGGCACCATGGTTTCGGATGCGTACAGCAGATGCAAGGGCAGATGCACGTGCACGTGACCGGAATGAGATGTCCCGTACCGCTTGTTGGCCAATTTTTCCGTCATCTTCGCGTCGCTCTCTGGCCGTTCACTTGCCTTCTTCTTGCTTGCGCGCGCGAGCGTGGATCGTCTCGATTCCGTTTCCGTAACCGGACGAGTACTGCTCGGAGTGTTTTAGTGGCAGACTTCGGCCCCTGAAGACGTTGGGGAGGCTGGCGAACGTGAGCGCGGGAGAGCCGGGATCGGTGGTGCGGCGCATGCTGCTCGGATCACAACTCAGGCGACTGCGTGAGGCGCGGGGCATCACGCGCGAGGCGGCGGGTTATTCGATCCGCGCCTCCGAGTCGAAGATCAGCCGGATGGAGTTGGGCCGGGTGAGCTTCAAGACCAGAGACGTCGAGGACCTGCTGACCCTGTACGGCATCACCGACGAGCAGGAGCGCGCCTCCCTGCTGTCCCTGGCCAAAGAGGCCAACGTCGCCGGCT
This sequence comes from [Streptosporangium] indianense, assembly GCF_021474405.1. Classification (GTDB taxonomy): domain Bacteria; phylum Actinomycetota; class Actinomycetes; order Streptomycetales; family Streptomycetaceae; genus Streptomyces; species Streptomyces indiaensis. Next base: position 41,796 of record NZ_JAKEIO010000003.1, on the reverse strand, counting down.
GGTGGCACAGTTACTCGGACGTGCTGCCCAGCTGGTTCCCGACCTACGTCGGCCTGGAGGGCGCCGCCTCGCTGATCCGCGCGTACGAGGTGCAGTTCGTGCACGGCCTGCTGCAGACCGAGGCGTACGCGCACGCGGTGGTCCGGCGCGGCATGCAGGGTGCGAGCGAGGCCGATGTCGAGCGCCGCGTGGCGCTGCGCCTGGAGCGGCAGAAGTACCTGGTCGACGAGCGGGCGCCCGACTTCCACATCATCCTCGATGAGGCCGCCCTGCGCCGCCCCTACGGCGACCGCGAGGTGATGCGGGGGCAGCTCCAGCACCTCATCGAGATCTCGGAGCGGCCCAACGTACGGCTCCAGGTGGTGCCGTTCAGCCTCGGCGGTCACTCCGGCGAAAGTGGCGCGTTCACGATCCTCAGCTTCCCGGAGTCCGACCTGTCGGACGTCGTCTACCTGGAGCAGCTCACCAGCGCGCTGTACCTGGACAAGGCCGAGGACGTCGCCCAGTACGAGAAGGCGCTCAAGGAGCTGCAGAGCGACAGCCCCGGCCCCTCGGAGAGCCGGGACCTTCTGCGGGGCCTCCTCCAGCTCTCCTGAAGTGGCCCCTTCAACTCACCTTAAACATCAGTACGATGACGTGTGATCAGATCGTGAAGGCGCGATCAGAGGTCTGCCTAGGGATCGAGGGATCACATTGTCGTCGTCCTGCTTCACCGACCTTGCACAGCAGTACATCGACGGTGAGTGGCGCCCGGGCACCGGTTCCTGGGACATCATCGACTTCAACCCCTACGACGACGAGAAACTCGCGTCGATCACCATAGCCACGGCCGACGAGGTCGATCAGGCGTACCGGGCAGCCGCCCGCGCTCAGAAGCAGTGGGCCGCGACCAACCCCTACGCCCGCCGGGCGGTCTTCGAGAAGGCGCTGCGCCTGATCGAGGAGCGCGAGGCGGAGATCTCCGAGGCCATCATCGCCGAGCTCGGCGGCACGCGGCTGAAGGCCGCGTTCGAGCTGCACCTCGCCAAGGAGTTCCTGCGCGAGGCGGTCCACCTGGCGCTGGCCCCCGAGGGCCGGATCATCCCCTCGCCGGTGGACGGCAAGGAGAACCGCGTCTACCGCGTGCCGGTCGGTGTGGTGGGCGTGATCAGCCCCTTCAACTTCCCCTTCCTGCTGTCGATCAAGTCCGTCGCCCCGGCGCTGGCGCTGGGCAACGCGGTGGTGCTCAAGCCGCACCAGAACACCCCGATCGTCGGCGGTTCCCTGGTCGCGAAGCTCTTCGAGGACGCGGGGCTGCCCGGCGGCCTGCTGAACGTCGTCATCACGGACATCGCGGAGATCGGTGACGCCTTCATCGAGCACCCGGTCCCCAAGGTCATCTCCTTCACCGGCTCCGACGCCGTCGGCCGGCACGTGGCGACCGTCTGCGCCCGGCTGTTCAAGCGCTCCGTCCTCGAACTGGGCGGCAACAGCGCGCTGGTGGTCCTCGACGACGCCGACCTCGACTACGCCGTCGACGCGGCGGTCTTCAGCCGCTACGTCCACCAGGGCCAGGTCTGCATGGCCGCCAACCGGATCCTCGTGGACCGGTCGGTCGCGGAGGAGTTCACCGAGAAGTTCGTCGCCAAGGTCAAGACCCTCAAGACGGGCGACCCGCGCGACCCGCAGACCGTCATCGGCCCGGTCATCAACTCCTCGCAGGCGGACGCCGTCTCCGGCGTGGTCGAGCAGGCCCTGGCCGAGGGCGCCACGGCCCTGGTGCGCGGCGGGCGGACCGACAACCTCGTCGAGCCGTCGGTGCTGACGGACGTCCCCGCCGACTCGGCGCTGCTCAGGCAGGAGGTCTTCGGGCCGGTCGCGTTCCTCGTCCCGTTCGACGGCGAGGAGGAGGCCGTACGGCTGGTCAACGACACGCCCTACGGCCTGAGCGGTGCCGTCCACACGGGGAACGTGGAGCGGGGTGTCGCCTTCGCCAAGCAGATCGACACGGGCATGTTCCACGTGAACGACGGCACCGTGCACGACGAGCCGATCGTCCCGTTCGGCGGTGAGAAGCACTCGGGCATCGGCCGGCTCAACGGCGACACGATGCTGGACTCGTTCACCACGACCAAGTGGATCTCCGTGCAGCACGGACGGAGCGGATTCCCGTTCTAGCGTCTTCCGTCGCGCCCGGGGCCCTTGCGGACAGCACCTGACCGCAAGGGTCCGTAATTTGGTCGGTGTCAGGGGGAGACGCCCCCGGGCCCGACGAAAGGCGGCGGTCATGGTCACTCACGTTCCGGCGGAGGCTCACGGCGACGAGCGCGGAGCGCTCCTGTCCTTCATCGCCGAGCAGCGCGGCGGGATCCGCCGGGCGGTGCTGGGGCTGACCGACGAGCAGGCGAGCTCGCGTCCCAGCGCCAGTGAGCTGTCCCTGGCCGGGCTGATCAAGCACGTGGCCGAGGTCGAGCAGATGTGGGTCTCCCTGGCCAAGGGCGAGCCGCCGGCGGTGGTGCGGGACCAGAGCAACTGGCACGAGTGCTTCCAGCTGGTCGAGGACGAGACCGTCGCGTCGCAGCTGGCGTACTGGGACAAGGTCGCCGCCGAGACGGAGGCGTACATCCGCTCGGTGCCGAGCCTCGACGACACCTTCGCGCTGCCGGCCCAGCCCTGGTTCCCGCCGGACGCCCGGGTCTCCCACCGCTGGCTCTGTCTCCACCTCATCCGCGAGACCGCCCGGCACGCCGGTCACGCCGACATCATCCGCGAGTCCCTGGACGGCAGGACCGCCTTCGAGCTGGTGGCCGAGGAACAGCGGGCGGGGGCCGAGGCATAGCCTTGGCCGCATGTCGACGATCCGCCTCCTCGTGCTCGGCGCGGTCCGTATGCACGGGCGGGCCCACGGCTACCAGGTGCGCAACGACCTGGAGTACTGGGGCGCGCACGAGTGGTCCACCGCCAAGCCCGGCTCGATCTACCACGCCCTGAAGCAGATGGCCAAGCAGGGGCTGCTGCACGCGCACGAGATCGCGCCGTCGACGGCCGGCGGCCCGCCGCGCACGGAGTACGAGCTCACCGGGCAGGGCACCGAGGAGTACTTCCGGCTGCTGCGGGAGGCGCTGGTCACCTACGACCAGCGCGGGGACATGAAGACGGCCGCCGTCGGCTTCGTCGTCGATCTGCCGCGGGCCGAGGCGGTCGCGCTGCTGAAGGAGCGGACCCTGCGGATCGAGCAGTGGCGGGCCGCCGTACTGGAGCACTACGTGCCCGAGGAGGGGCCGGGGCAGCTCGGGCACATCGGCGAGATCATGAACATGTGGGTCCACACGGCCGACTCCGAGGCAGAGTGGACCCGCGGCCTCATCGGGCGCATCGAGGGCGGTGCCTACACCTTCGCCGACGAGGGCGACCCGTTTGTCGGCGTCCTGGCCGAGGACCAGGAGAACCCCTACGCGACGGGGGAGGAACACCCCGGGGACGCCCACTAATCAAGTTTGACGAATGGCTCAGCCGGGTTTAGTTTGAGCCTGTAGTCAAGTTTGACTAGCGAGGGAGACTCAGTGGCCGATCCGGCGATCACCGTCGAAGGCGCGGAGAAGAGCTACGGCGGCAAGAAGGCACTGGACGGGCTCGACCTCACGGTCGCGCGCGGCACGGTGCACGGGGTGCTCGGTCCGAACGGCGCGGGCAAGACCACCCTGGTGCGGGTCCTGTCCACCCTGCTGCGGCCCGACGCGGGACGGATCGAGGTGGCAGGGCATGACGTGGTGCGCGAGGCCTACGCCGTGCGGCTGCGCATCGGCCTGCTCGGCCAGCACGCCGCGCTCGACGAGGAACTCGGCGGCCGGCAGAACCTGGAGCTGTTCGGCCGGCTGCACCACCTGGGCGCGCGGGGGGCACGCGCGCGTGCGGACGAACTCCTGGAGCGTTTCGGCCTGGCCGACACCGGCCGCAAGGCGGTCCGGCAGTACAGCGGCGGTATGCGGCGCCGCCTGGATCTCGCCGCGTCCCTGATCACCGAGCCGGAGGTGCTGTTCCTCGACGAGCCCACCACCGGCCTGGACCCGCGCGGCCGCGCGGAGGTGTGGTCCTCCGTCCGCTCCCTGGTCGGAGGCGGCACCACGGTCCTGCTGACCACGCAGTACCTGGAGGAGGCCGACCAGCTCGCGGACCGCATCTCCGTCGTCGACGCCGGCCGGGTCGTCGCCGAGGGCACGGCGGACGAGCTGAAGGCGGAGACCGGCGGCGACCGTATCGACGTGGTCCTGCGTAACGCCGGCGAACTGGGGGCCGCCGTCGCCCTGCTGCCCCTCACCGGGGTCAGCGTCGACGCCGACCGGCGGCTGCTGAGCGCGCCGGTGACCGACCGCATGGAGGCGCTCTCCGGCGTCGTACGGGCCCTGCGGGAGGCCGGGATCGAGGCGGAGGACGTCGCCCTGCGCCGCCCGACGCTGGACGAGGTGTTCCTGCACCTCACCGGGGACGACCACCGAGTGAAGGAGGCCGCGTGAGCGCGCACGCCCTGACCGACTCCTGGACCATGACCCGCCGGGAGCTCGCCCGTTGGGGGCGGCAGCCGGTCCAACTGGCCGTCAACCTGGTCTTCCCGGTGATGCTGCTGCTGATGTTCGGCTACCTCATCGGCGGCGGCCGCGGGGTGACCGGCGCGTACCGCGACTACCTGGTCCCCGGCATGCTCGCGCTCACCATGGCCTTCGGCCTGGAGGGCACGATGCTCGCCGTCACTCAGGACCTCAACAAGGGCGTGATCGACCGCTTCCGCTCGATGCCCATGGCCAACGGGGCTGTGCTGGTGGGCCGTTCGGCCGCCGACATGCTCCAGTCGGCGATGGCCCTGGTCGTGCTGATCGGTGTGGGCGCCGCGCTCGGCTGGCGGCCCGGCGGCGGTCCGGCGGCCCTCCTCGCGGCCGTGGGACTGCTGCTGCTGTTCCGGTTCGCGATGCTGTGGATCGGCATCCATCTGGCCCTGGTGGCGGGCAAGCCGGAGATGGTCCAGGCCGTGCAGATCCTGGTCTGGCCGGTCGGCTTCCTCTCCAACGCGCTGGCCGTACCCGGCTCCATGCCCGGCTGGCTGGGCACGGTCGTCGGGTGGAACCCGATGTCCCACACGGCCACGGCCGTCCGGGACCTGTTCGGCGTGCCCGGCACGGAGTCCGGGCACGCGTGGGCCGCGATCCTCTGGCCCCTGGCCCTGCTGGCGGTGTTCTTCCCGCTGGCGGTACGGCGGTTCGGCCGGCTCAGTCGCTGACCTCGGCCACTCCCTAGTGGTGGAAGCTGGTCGCCGCGCCCCTGTCCTCGGTCAGCGGGCGCGGCTGCCGGCGCAGATCCGGCAGCAGCCGCTCCAGGTCCTGCGCGAGCAGATCGGCGAGGTCGGCGGAGAAGCCGTTGCGGCACACCACCCGCAGCACGGACAGGTCCTCCCGGTGCGCCGGGAAGGTGTACGCGGGCACCAGCCAGCCGTGCTCGCGCAGCCGCCGGGAGACGTCGAAGACGTCGTACGCCGTCACGTCCGGCGCGGTCGTGAAGGCGAACACCGGCAGCTCGTCGCCCCGGGTCAGCAGCCGGAAGTCGCCGAGCGCCTCGATGCGTCCGGCCAGCTCCGTGGCCACGTCCCGCGCGGCCTGCTGCACGGCCCGGTAGCCCTGCCGGCCCAGCCGCAGGAACGTGTAGTACTGCGCGACGACCTGCGCGCCCGGGCGGGAGAAGTTGAGCGCGAACGTCGGCATGTCGCCGCCCAGGTAGTTCACCCGGAACACCAGCTCCTCCGGCAGGGCCTCCGCGTCCCGCCACAGCGCCCAGCCGACACCCGGGTAGACGAGGCCGTACTTGTGCCCCGAGGTGTTGATCGACGCCACCCTCGGCAGCCGGAAGTCCCAGACCAGATCCTCGTCGAGGAACGGCGCGACCATGGCCCCCGAGGCGCCGTCCACGTGCACCGGGACGTCCAGCCCGGTCCGTTCCTGCAGCGCGTCGAGGGCCGCGCACAGCTCGGCGATCGGCTCGTAGGACCCGTCGAACGTGGAGCCGAGGATGCCGACGACGCCGATGGTGTTCTCGTCGCACAGCTCGGCCGCGGCCTGCGGGTCCAGGTGGAAGCGCTCGCCCTCCATGGGCACCAGCCGCGCCTCCACCTCCCAGAAGGTGCAGAACTTCTCCCAGCAGACCTGCACGTTGACGCCCATCACCAGGTTGGGCCGGGCCCCGGGGTAGCGGTCGGCGTTGCGCTTCGCCCAGCGCCGCTTCAGCGCCATCCCGGCGAGCATGCACGCCTCGCTCGACCCCGTCGTCGAACACCCCACGGCGGTCGACGGGTCGGGGGCGTTCCACAGGTCGGCGAGCATCGCCACGCAGCGCCGTTCCAGCTCGGCGGTGCGCGGGTACTCGTCCTTGTCGATCATGTTCTTGTCCCGGCATTCCGCCATCAGCAGCCCGGCCTCGGGCTCCATCCAGGTGGTGACGAACGTGGCGAGGTTCAGCCGGGCGTTGCCGTCGAGCATCAGTTCGTCGCGCACCAGCTGGTGGGCGGTCGCCGGAGCCATCGGCTGTTCCGGGAGGCGGTGGGTCGGCGGGGCCTCGGCCATGTCGCCGAGCGGGTTGGCGGGGCCGTAGAAGGGGTTGACGGACAGCCGGCGGTCGCCGGGCCGGGGGGAACCGTCGTTGAGCGGCATGAGGGCCTCCAGGGGTGGGTCGGGGGGTGTCAGCGGACCGATGTGCCGTCCTGGCGCAGCTGCATCTGCGGCCGGCCCGTGACCAGCAGCCAGGCGGGCAGTGAGGCGATGCAGAGCAGGGAGATGACCGCCGGCTCCGCGACCAGCACCGCGGCGACGAACAGGCTGAGCCAGCCCTGCCGTGTGATCGCCAGCAGCACCCCGAGCACCCCGGCGGACACCCCGACCGAGGGATGCACCCCGGACACCAGGGCGTGCGCGCACAGGCCGAGCGCGGTGCCGACGAACACGGCGGGGAAGATCCGCCCGCCACGGAAACCACAGGACGCGGCGACGACCAGCGCGGCCAGCTTCACCACCGTCATGACGGCGAACTCCCCGGCCGACCAGCCGTCCGGGTCGTGCGCCAGCGTGGCGATCTCGTCGAGCCCCTTGAACAACGTCAGGTGGCCGCCCACAGCGGCCAGGGCGCCGAGCACGGCCCCGCCCGCCGGGAGCATCAGCATGGGGTGCCGCAGCCGCCGGAAGGCCGCGTGGACGTACGGGAAGGCCCGTACGGCGCCCAGGCCGAGCACCGCGCCGACCGCGGCGACCACGATCGACGCGAGCAGATCGGACCAGCCCGTCCGGCCGAAGGACGGCAGGCCCAGATCGAAGCTCGGGTGGTCCAGGAGGGAGACGGTCAGGGAACCCGCGGCCGCCGCGGTCAGCGGCGCGAAGAGGTTGTCCCACAGCATGCCGCGGGTCTCCTGGCGGGCCAGCAGCTCGGAGATCGCCAGGGCGGCCGCCACCGGGGTGCCGAACAGCGCGCCGATGGTCGCCGCCTCGGCCAGCGCCGGCCAGAGCCGGCCGGGTGCCCGGGGGATGAGCCGGCTGCCCAGCCAGACCGCGAGACCCACGTTCACGGTGATGAGGGGGTTCTCGGGACCGAGGCTGGGCCCGCCGGCCAGCATCAGCGCGGTCACCAGCACCAGCCCCGGCAGCGCCACGGGCGGCAGGACGGGAGCGTCCAGACCGACGGTGGCGGGATCCGGGCCCGCGTGCCCCGGCACCTTCCACACCACCAGCCCCACCGCGATGCCGGTCGCGATCAGCACCACGAACATCCACGCCACGGAGTACCGGCCGATGCCGAGCGCGTCCGGCACGGTCTCCCACAGCACGTCCTGGAGCTGTTCGGCGGCGACTTCCACCCCCACCAGGATCAGGCTGCAGAGCACGCCCACGGCGATGGCGGGCACGATCGACGGCAGCAGGGCGCGAGCGGGCGTCGACGGATGGACGGAGGGTGCCTGGTCTTCGGAGTCCTGGACCACGGGCACACGATAAACGGATCAAACGGTGCAAAACGGGATAGGAGGGCAACACGCTTGCACCTCACGTGGCGTGAGGACCGACCGTGGAGTGCGGAAGAAGGAGGGAGCGGACGTGAGCTACTCCGTGGGACAGGTCGCGGGCTTCGCCGGCGTCACCGTGCGCACGCTGCACCACTACGACGCCATCGGACTGCTCGTCCCGAGCGAGCGCAGCCACGCAGGACACCGGCGCTACAGCGACGCCGACCTCGACCGGCTGCAGCAGATCCTGTTCTACCGGGAGCTCGGCTTCCCGCTCGAGGAGGTCGCCGCCCTGCTCGACGACCCGGACGCGGACCCGCGCGCGCACCTGCGCCGCCAGCACGAACTGCTGACCGCCCGGATCGAGAAGCTGCGGAAGATGGCGGCGGCCGTGGAGCACGCCATGGAGGCACGCACGATGGGGATCAACCTGACGCCCGAGGAGAAGTTCGAGGTGTTCGGCGACAAGGACCCGGAGCAGTACGCCGAGGAGGCGGAGCGGCGCTGGGGCGGCACCGGGGCGTACGCCGAGTCACAGCGCCGCGCCGCGAGCTACACCAAGGAGGACTGGAAGCGCATGCAGGCCGAGGTGGCCGACTGGGGTGAGCGCTACGCCGCCCTGATGACCGCCGGCGAATCACCGGCCGGCGAGGCGGCCATGGGCATGGCCGAGGAGCACCGGCAGCACATCTGCGGATGGTTCTACGAGTGCTCGTACGAGCTCCACCAGGGCCTCGGCGAGATGTACGTCGCCGACGAGCGCTTCAAGGCGTTCTACGACTCCATGCGCCCGGGGCTCGCCGAGCACCTGAGGGACGCGATCGTCGCGAACGCCGCCCGCCACAGCGCGTGAGAGGTCCTGGCCCGGGCGCTACTCCCGGGTCAGGACCACCGCCGTGCCGTACGCGCACACCTCGGTGCCGACGTCCGCCGCCTCCGTCACGTCGAAGCGGAACGCCAGGATGCCGTTGGCGCCACGCGAGCGCGCCTGCTCGACGAGCCGCTCCATGGCCTGGTTGCGGGTCTGCACCAGCGTCTTGGTGAGCCCGCGCAGCTCGCCGCCCACCATCGACTTCAGCCCGGCGCCGATCTGGCTCCCCACGTGCCGGGAACGCACGGTCAGGCCGAAGACCTCGCCGATCACCTCCCGCACGTGGTAGCCGGGTACGTCGTTCGTGGTGACGACGAGAACCTCGGGCTCCGGGCCCTGTCCGCCGCCGTATTCGTCGATGCCCATGGTTCACAGCTTTGACCGGGACCGCGCACAGTGCATCCTGAGTACGCCCATGGAACCTGGGTCATGACGGCTGCGTTGATACTTTGAGGCAGCCAGCCTCCGCCCGTACCCCACAGCAGCAGGAGCCACATCCCCGTGACCACGCTTGCGCTCGGCCCCGAGTGGCTCAGCCCGGACTACCTGATCTCGACGTTCAGCCTGCCCGGCATCCTGCTCATCGTCTTCGCGGAGTCCGGTCTCTTCGCCTTCCTGCCCGGCGACTCCCTGCTGTTCACGGCCGGGCTCTTCGTGGCCGAGGGCACCTACATCACCCAGCCGCTGTGGCTGGTGTGCATGCTGATCGTGCTCGCCGCCGTCCTCGGGGACCAAGTGGGCTACATGATCGGCAAGTTCCTGGGCCCGAAGCTCTTCAACCGTCCCAACTCCAAGCTCTTCAAGCAGGAGAACCTGGACAAGGCCCACGAGTTCATGGAGAAGTACGGCCCCAAGGCGATCGTCCTGGCCCGCTTCGTCCCCATCGTGCGCACCTTCGCACCCATCGTGGCCGGCGCCGGCCGCATGAAGTACCGCACGTTCCTCACGTACAACGTCATCGGCGGCGTCGCCTGGGGCACCGGCGTCACCCTCGCGGGGTACTGGCTCGGCCAGATCGGCTTCATCAAGAAGAACGTCGAGCCGATCCTCGTCCTGATCGTCCTGCTCTCCGTCGTGCCGATCCTCATCGAGTACCTGCGCGACCGCTCGCAGAAGAAGCGCGCCGCGGCCGAGTCCCCCGAGCAGCACGGGCAGCAGCCCCCCGCGATGGACGACGCGACGACCCGGCTGCGCCGCATCACCCCCGACGAACAGCCGTCCCACCAGCAGCCGCAGCAGCCCCCCTACGGCAACCAGAACGGCTACAACGACCAGCAGTACTACGCCCAGTACCCGCAGAACCCGGGCTACGGCCGGCAGCCGCAGCAGCCGCAGCAGCCCTACGGCACCCAGCAGCAGCCCTACGGCACGCCCCAGCAGCCGTACGGCACGCAGCAGGGGCCTCACCACAACGGCTACTGAACCGACTGTCCTGGGAGCGCGGGGAACTGCGCGAAACCCCCACCGGCCCGCGGCCGCCGACGCCCCCCGGCCCCGATCTCCTCGGCGCTAGAAACCCCTGGTGCGCTTGGCGGCCCGCCGCTTCTCCGCCGACCCGATCCGCAGGAACATCCGGGAGATCTCGGACCCGAGGTTCACCCCGATGGCGATGGCCATGGCGAGCGCCACCGCCTTCGACAGCGACACCAGCCCCTCGTCCACCTCGCTCTGCGCGATCGCCAGCAGTCCGAAATACGTCGCGGAACCGGGCAGCAGGGGCCCGATCGCCGCGGTCGTGTAGGGCAGGGCGGAGGCGAACTGGTACCGGGACAGCAACTGCCCGAACAGCCCCACCAGGCCCGCGGCCGCCGCCGTGGACGCCACCGGTGAGATGTCCCCCACGTAGTGCATCGCGCCGTAGACGACCCACGCGACCCCGCCGTTCAGCGTCACCCACATCACGGTGGATCGATCCTGCTGGAGCAGCACCGCGAAGGCCAGGGACAGCAGCATCGACGCCCCGATCATCATCACCGGGTCGTCGGAGGCGCCGAGCGCCTGGTCGGGGTTGAGCCGCGCGCCCAGCTGCACGCCGAAGTACAGCACCAGCAGCACACCCGCGACGATGCCGACGAAGAAGTACATGACCTCCAGCAGGCGCGCGGACGCGGTGATGTAGAAGCCCGTCAGACCGTCCTGCACCCCCGCCACCAGCGCCCGCCCGGGCAGCAGCGCGAACAGCCCACCGGTGATGACCGCCGAGGCCTTCACGTCCACGTGGCCGAGCGTCAGCGCCACCCCGATCGCGGCCGGCGGCATCGCGGCCACCGTGAACTGGTAGAACTCCGGCAGTCCCCGCCCCGCGCACAGCCACGCCAGCCGGTCGCCGAGCATCGCGCCCAGCGCGGCTGCCACGAACACGATCAGGTCGCCGCCCACCAGCACCGAGGCCGCACCGGCCAGCAACCCGCTCGCCGCGGTCAGCGCCCAGCCGGGGTAGGGGTGCCGGTTACGGCGGATCTCCGCCAGCCGCCGGTAGGCCTCCTCCAGGGAGACCGCCGTCTCGTCGTCGCTGAGGTCGTCCACCAGCTGGTACACGGCCGCCAGCCGCGTGTAGTCCGTGCCCCGGCGCCGCACGGTTCGCGACGCCGTGATCGGGTCGTCGACCAGGGACGGCTGGTAGGAGATCGCCAGCAGCGTGAAGGTGACGTTCGGCTCGCAGCGGTCCAGGCCGTACGACCGGCAGACGGCGAACATCGCCGCCTCCACGTCCTCGGCGCCCTCGCCGCCCGCCAGCAGCAACTCGCCGATACGCAGCGTCAGGTCGAGCACGCGGGGAACCGCGGGCCCGCTCTCGTCGGTGCCGCGGTGGCTGGTCTCCGGCGCGGGCCGATCCGCCACCGGCATGCGCAGCATCGTGCGCATCCGGTCCTGCCAGGGCACGTCCTTGGTCAGGCTGACCACGGGGATCCCGCTCGGCGGCGTGAAGGCCGTCGGGGCGTGCCTGGAGCTGTAGGTGTTCGGCGGGGTGAACGCCGACCCCTCCTGCTCCGCCGAGGGCGCCGCGTGGACGTCCAGCCCCTGCGGCACGGCGAACTCGGACGTCGTCTCGGACTCGGCACCGGCCGCTTTGTGGAGGGCCAGTCCCTCGGGGATCGCGAACTCCGACGTCGTCGACATGTCCCCGTCGACGCCGGACCCGGCCGGAGGCAGGAACGCGCTCCTTGCCTCGTCCGACTTCGGTTTGCGGTCCTCCGCGTCCGTCACTGCCTGGCGCTCCCTGTACGACACGTCAGCCTCGTACCCCCCACAGCCTCAGTATGCGCACAGACGGACGAACGGGCCGCACGCGCAGGCGTGCGGCCCGTCAGCATCGGGAAACAGGAGGTCAGTGACCGCCCTGGTCCTTGAAACGCTTGTAGGACCGCTCGATCTCGGCCTCGGCGTCGGTGCGGCCCACCCAGTCGGCACCCTCGACGGACTTGCCGGGCTCGAGGTCCTTGTAGACCTCGAAGAAGTGCTGGATCTCCAGGCGGTCGAACTCCGACACGTGGTGGATGTCCCGCAGGTGCTCCACGCGCGGGTCCGTCGACGGCACGCACAGCAGCTTGTCGTCGCCGCCGGCCTCGTCCGTCATGCGGAACATGCCGATCGCGCGGCAGCGGATCAGGCAGCCCGGGAACGTCGGCTCGTCGAGGATGACCAGCGCGTCCAGCGGGTCGCCGTCCTCGCCGAGGGTGTTCTCGACGAAGCCGTAGTCGGTCGGGTAGGCGGTCGAGGTGAAGAGTCGCCGGTCCAGGCGGATACGACCGGTCTCGTGGTCCACCTCGTACTTGTTGCGCGAACCCTTCGGAATCTCGATCGTGACGTCGAACTCCACCGGTGGCTCCTCCATGATCAACACATAGTTCTGGTGGTTAAGTGTCCCTCACGCAGGTGTGTGATCGCGAAAGGGGCTGGTGGTCGTGCCAGAGCTGAGGCCTTGGCGGGCCGCGAAACCGCACGTGGTGCGGCTCGCGGAAGCCGTACGACCGCGCCTGGCCCGGGCCGCAGCGACTGCGAAACCACGGCTCGCGCGGCTCGCCCGAGCCGGGAAACCGCAGCTCACGCATGTGATGCCGCCGAAGACCTGGCAGTACACCGCGGGCGCCGCCACCGCCGGACTCGCACTGGCGGCCGGTGTGGTGACCGCCGCCGGTCCCTGGGACTCCACGGGTCAGCGTACGGCCGAGCGGGACCGGGCAGTGGCCCTGGGCCGCGCGGGTGGCACAGATCACGGCAGCGCCCCCGGCGCGCCCGGCCGGCACCGGCCCGCCCCCAGCGCCGGACCCGTGCTGACCGGCCTCGGCGGTGTCAGCACCGTCAAGTCCGCCCCCGACGGCAAGGTGCTCACGGACGCCCTCCGCCCCCTGCTCAAGGACCCGGCCCTCGGCCCGCGGCCCGCCGGGGCGGTCCTGGACGTGACCACCGGACGGCGCCTGTTCGGCTCCGGCGCGGGCACGGCGCAAACCCCGGCCTCCACGACGAAGATCGCCACGGCCGTCGCCGCGCTGTCCGCGATGGGCCCCGACCACCGCCTCACCACCCGCGCCGCGCTGGAACCCGACACCAAGGAAGTCGTCCTGGTCGGAGGCGGCGACCCCACGCTCACGGCCCGGGAGAAGACGGGGGGATCGGCGAGCCTGCGCACCCTGGCCGCCCGGACGGCCGCCGCGCTCGCCGACCGGGGCGTGCGCGAGGTGACCCTCTCCTACGACACGACCCTCTACGCCGGCGACGAAAAGCACCCGATCGGGGACAACCCCAACCTCGCCCTCGTCAGCCCCCTGATGGCCGACGAGGGCCGCACGAACGACTCGGCGAGCGGCCCGGCCGAGCGCGTGGAGGACCCGGCGGCCGACGCGGCCCGCCGGTTCGGGGACCTCCTGACCTCGCACGGCATCAAGACCAAGGCACCCGGCCCGTCCAAGGCCACGACCCGCTCCGAGACTCTCGCGGCCGTCTCCTCGCCGCCGCTGTCCGCCCTCGTCGAGCGCATGCTGACCAACAGCGACAACGACATCGCCGAGGCCCTCGCCCGCCAGACGGCGATCGCCGCGGGCGAACGGGCCGACTTCGCCGGGGCCGGCAAAGCCATCGGCTCCCAGCTCCGCAAGCTCGGCCTCCCGCTCAAGGGCGCCGCCTTCAAGGACGGCAGCGGCCTGAACCGCGCGGACCGGCTGACCCCCGACCTCCTCACCGCGCTGCTCGCCAAGGCGGCCGACCCCGGACACCCCGAGTTCCGGCCCGCCCTCACCGGCCTGCCCGTCGCCGGCTTCACCGGCACCCTGACCACCCGCTACACGGACGGGGCGTCCGGCGTCGTCCGCGCCAAGACCGGCACCCTGTCGGGCGTCCACGCCCTCGCGGGCACCCTGGTCGACGAGGACGGCCGCCTGCTGGCCTTCGCGTTCATGGCCTCCGGTACGGACCCCGGCAAGCCGGCGGAGTCCCAGCAGGCCCTGGACCGGGTCGCCACCGCCCTGGCGGCCTGCGGCTGCAGGTGAGGGAAGGGACCGTCCGCGGCGTCTGGCCGGGGTTGCCACCCCGTCTGGCCGGGGTTGCCACCGGCCCGGGGGCGTGTGGCTGCAGGTGACGGGCGGGACCGCCCGCGGCGTCTGGCCGGGGTTGCCAGCGGTCTGGGGGCGTGCCGCTGCTGGTGACGGACGGGGGGGCCGGCCGCGGCCGGGGCTCACCGGTGCCCGGCCGTCGCCGCCCTGCCCCAGCGGGCGGCCCTCACGTACGGTTGACGCATGACGAGCATCGGTGGTGCTTCAACCGGCATGGTCGACTGGAACCTCGCGGTGGCGACCGCGACCCGGCTCGTGAGGCCGGGCCCCGAGGTCAGTCGCGACGAGGCCCGGGCCGTCGTGGCGGAGCTGCGCCGGCACGCCAAGGCCTCGGAGGAACACGTCCGCGGATTCACCCGGCTGGGCACCGAGGAGGGGCACGACACCCCCGTCCTCGTCGTCGACCGCCCGGGCTGGATCCGGGCGAACGTCGCCGGGTTCCGGGAGATCCTGCGGCCCCTGCTCGACAAGATGCAGGAACGGCGCGGCACCAGCCCGGGCGGTGCCGTCATGGGCGCCGTCGGCGGCAAGGTCACCGGCGTCGAACTCGGCATGCTGCTGTCCTTCCTGGCCTCCCGCGTCCTCGGCCAGTACGAGACCTTCGCCCCCGCGACCGGCGACCTGCCCTCCGGCGGCTCCTCCGACGCCCCGGGCGGCGGCAGGCTCCTGCTCGTCGCCCCGAACATCGTCCACGTCGAGCGCGAACTCGACGTCGACCCCCACGACTTCAGGCTCTGGGTCTGCCTGCACGAGGAGACGCACCGCACCCAGTTCACCGCCGTGCCCTGGCTGCGGGACCACCTTGAGGGTGAAATCCAGTCGTTCCTCCAGGAGACCGACGTCGACCCCATGACCGTCCTGGAACGCGTCCGGGAAGCCGCCCAGACCCTCGCCGGGGGCCGCCCCGAGGCCGAGGAGGACGACGGCGGCCGCTCCCTCGTCGAGATCGTCCAGACCCCCGCCCAGCGCGAGATCCTCAGCCGCCTCACCGCCGTGATGTCCCTGCTGGAGGGCCACGCCGACTACGTGATGGACGGCGTCGGCCCGTCCGTCGTGCCGACCGTCGGGGAGATCCGCGAGAAGTTCCAGCAGCGCCGCGCCAAGGGCGCCTCCCGCCTCGACCTCGCCCTGCGCAAGCTGCTCGGCCTGGACGCCAAGCTCCGCCAGTACCGGGACGGCGAACGCTTCGTGCGGGCCGTCGTCGACGAGGTCGGCATGGACGGTTTCAACCGCGTGTGGACCTCGCCCAACACCCTCCCCACCAAGTCGGAGATCGCCAAACCGGCGGACTGGGTCGCGCGGGTGCACCGCAGGGCCGAGTAGTGAACATCCCGGGAAGGTCGTGAAGGGAAACCGGCCGACGGCAGGCGAACGCCCCTCCAATCACCCGTCCGAGGGACCGTGAGGCAGGGGTAGGCGTGCAATGCTCGGGGAACGGCCCGGTTCTGTCACCATCTATACACTCTGCGTGACCGACACGCGGGCTCACCCCCGAAAACTTCATGAAGGGAACCGGACATGGGTCCCCATCCTGCGGTCGCGGCGATACGCCTGGCAGTACGCCGCGTCCTCCACGACCTCCTCACCGAACACCACCGCGCCCCCGCCGCGGTCCCGCACGCCCTCCCGCACGAGCCCCCGCCGCTCGTGCTCGTGGCGTGCTCCGGTGGTGCCGACTCGATGGCCCTCGCCTCCGCCCTCGCCTTCGAGGCCCCCAAACTCGGCGTCAGAGCCGGCGGCGTCACCGTCGACCACGGCCTCCAGACCGGCTCCGACACCCGCGCCGCGGAAGTCGTCCAGCGCCTGCGCGAACTCGGCCTCGACCCCGTCGACTCCGTCGCCGTCACCGTCGGCCGCACCGGCGGACCCGAAGCCGCCGCCCGCGACGCCCGCTACGCCGCGCTCGACACCGCCGCCGAACGCCACGGCGCCGCCGCCGTCCTGCTCGGCCACACCCGCGACGACCAGGCCGAAACCGTCCTCCTCGGCCTCGCCCGGGGCTCCGGCATCCGCTCCCTGTCCGGAATGGCCGCGGTCTCGGGGGCCGGCGGCCGCTACCGGCGCCCCTTCCTCGGACTCGACCGGCAGACCGCCCGCAAGGCCTGCATGGTCCAGTCCCTGCCCGTCTGGGACGACCCCCACAACGCCGACCCCGCCTACACCCGCTCCCGGCTGCGCCACGAGGGCCTGCCCGCCCTGGAGAAGGCGCTCGGCAAAGGCGTCGTCGAGGCCCTCGCCCGGACGGCCCGGCTCTCCCGCGACGACGCCGACGCCCTCGACTCCTGGGCCGGCCAGGCCGAGGCCACCGTCCGCGACGCCACCGGACAGCTGGAGTGCGCCAAGCTCTACGCCCTGCCGCCCGCCGTACGCCGCCGTGTCCTGCGCCGGGCCGCCATCGCGGCCGGTGCGCCCGCCGGCTCGCTGTTCGCCCGCCACATCGAGGAAGTCGACCGGCTGATCACCGGCTGGCGCGGTCAGGGAGCCATCAACCTCCCCGGCAAGGTCGTGGCCCGGCGGCAGGGTGGCAGACTGGTGATTCGGCAAGGCTGAAGCACGAGCCCTCCCCGCAGCCGGCGGAGGGGCCGCTCGGCCGGTGGGACGACCGAAAGTGATGCGGGTGGACGCGAAAGACATGGGTGCCGACCTCGAGAAGGTGCTCATCACCAAGGAAGAGATCGACGCCAAGCTGGCTGAGCTGGCCGCGAAGATCGACGCGGAGTACACGGGCAAGGACCTGCTGATCGTCGGAGTCCTCAAGGGCGCGGTCATGGTCATGGCCGACCTCGCGCGGGCGCTGTCCACCCCCGTCACCATGGACTGGATGGCCGTATCCTCGTACGGGGCGGGCACCCAGTCCTCCGGTGTGGTGCGGATCCTCAAGGACCTCGACACCGACATCAAGGGCAGGCACGTCCTGATCGTCGAGGACATCATCGACTCCGGCCTGACCCTGTCCTGGCTGCTCTCCAACCTCGGCTCGCGCGAGCCCGCCTCCCTCAAGGTGTGCACGCTGCTGCGCAAGCCCGAGGCCGCGAAGGTCGCCATCGACGTGGAATGGGTCGGCTTCGACATCCCCAACGAATTCGTCGTGGGATACGGACTCGACTACGCCGAGAAGTACCGGAACCTCCCGTTCGTCGGTACGCTCGCGCCTCACGTGTACGGCGGCTGACAACCCGGCCGGACGTGCCGTACCGGTGATCGGGAACCCCAGCGGGCGTCCCGCCGTTGGAGCAGGCGTAGGCGGATCGCCAGCCGTCCCACGCGGCTTCAGGTGACAATGCTGGGGTACCGTCCGAAGAACAGTCTTTATCAAACTCACTATGGCAGGAGGGACGGGGCGGCACCGCTCCGTATGGATGGACGTGAAGCGATACTTCCGTGGGCCGGTCATGTGGATCGTGCTGGCCGTCCTCGCCGTGGTCGTTTTGATGCAGGTCGTCGGCTCGTCCGGCGGCTACAAGACGGTGGACACCGGCCAGGTCGTCCAGGCGATCAACCAGAACAAGGTGGAGTCGGCCAAGCTCACCACCGGTGACGAGCAGACCATCAAGGCCACGCTCAAGGACGGCGTGAAGGTCGAGGGCAGCTCGAAGATCCAGGCGAGCTACATCGGCGACCAGGGCGTGGACATCGCCAACACGCTGCAGAACAAGTACCAGGACAAGCAGATCCCGGACGGCTACACGGTCTCGCCGTCCAAGCAGAACCCGTTCGTCGGCATCCTGCTCTCTCTGCTGCCCTTCGTGCTGATCGTGGTCGTGTTCCTGTTCCTGATGAACCAGATGCAGGGCGGCGGCTCCCGGGTCATGAACTTCGGGAAGTCCAAGGCCAAGCTCATCACCAAGGACACCCCCAAGACCACCTTCTCCGACGTCGCCGGGTCCGACGAGGCCGTCGAGGAGCTCCACGAGATCAAGGAGTTCCTCCAGGAACCGGCCAAGTTCCAGGCCGTCGGCGCCAAGATCCCCAAGGGCGTCCTGCTCTACGGGCCTCCCGGCACCGGCAAGACCCTGCTCGCGCGTGCCGTCGCGGGCGAGGCCGGCGTCCCGTTCTACTCGATCTCCGGTTCCGACTTCGTCGAGATGTTCGTCGGTGTCGGTGCCTCCCGTGTCCGTGACCTGTTCGAGCAGGCCAAGGCGAACGCCCCGGCGATCGTCTTCGTCGACGAGATCGACGCGGTCGGCCGTCACCGCGGCGCCGGCCTCGGCGGCGGTCACGACGAACGCGAGCAGACCCTGAACCAGCTCCTCGTCGAGATGGACGGCTTCGACGTCAAGGGCGGCGTGATCCTCATCGCCGCGACGAACCGGCCCGACATCCTCGACCCGGCGCTGCTGCGCCCCGGCCGCTTCGACCGGCAGATCGCCGTCGACCGTCCGGACATGCAGGGCCGTCTGGAGATCCTCAAGGTCCACCAGAAGGGCAAGCCGGTCGCGCCCGACGTCGACCTGTCGGCCGTCGCCCGCCGCACGCCCGGCATGACGGGTGCCGATCTGGCCAACGTGCTGAACGAGGCCGCCCTGCTGACGGCCCGCAGTGACCAGAAGCTGATCGACAATCACATGCTGGACGAGGCGATCGACCGTGTGGTCGCGGGCCCGCAGAAGCGGACCCGGATCATGTCGGACAAGGAGAAGAAGATCACCGCGTACCACGAGGGCGGACACGCCCTGGTCGCGGCGGCCTCGCCGAACTCCGATCCCGTCCACAAGATCACGATCCTGTCGAGAGGCCGCGCCCTCGGCTACACGATGGTGCTGCCGGACGAGGACAAGTACTCGACCACGCGCAACGAGATGCTGGACCAGCTGGCCTACATGCTGGGCGGCCGCGCGGCCGAGGAGCTCGTCTTCCACGACCCGACCACGGGTGCCGCCAACGACATCGAGAAGGCCACGGGCCTGGCCCGCGCGATGGTCACGCAGTACGGCATGACCGAGCGTCTCGGCGCGATCAAGTTCGGTGGCGACAACACCGAGCCGTTCCTCGGCCGTGAGATGTCTCACCAGCGCGACTACTCGGAAGAGGTCGCCGCGCTCGTGGACGAAGAGGTCAAGAAGCTCATCGAGACGGCGCACAACGAGGCGTGGGAGATCCTCGTCGAGAACCGCGACGTCCTCGACAACCTCGTGCTGCAGCTGCTGGAGAAGGAGACGCTGGGCAAGGAGGAGATCGCCGAGATCTTCGCCCCGATCGTCAAGCGTCCGCCCCGGCCCGCTTGGACCGGCTCCTCCCGCCGCACACCGTCGACCCGTCCGCCGGTCCTCTCCCCCAAGGAGCTGGCCCTGACGAACGGTGCGAACGGCGCGACGCCGGCCATCTCCACCGCGAAGAGCACCGCGGCGGAGCCCGCCCCGGCGCCCGAGCGGACCCCGGAGGACCGCCCGGAGAGCTGACCCGGGCTCTGCCGGCCGGCCCACGGCCCCGGAATGGATGCCGCGCTCCCCAGGTTTTAGCCTGGGGAGCGCGGCTTTTCGCCATTTCCGCAGGCCGCCCCGTGATGGACACAGGAACGAGGCAGCAGATGACCGACCCCGTGGCGCTGGACGGCGATGGCCAGATCGGCGAGTTCGACGAGAAGCGCGCCGAGAACGCCGTACGCGAACTTCTGATCGCGGTCGGCGAGGACCCGGACCGCGAAGGCCTCCGGGAGACACCGGCGCGCGTGGCGCGGGCGTACAAGGAGATATTCGCGGGGCTGTGGCAGCAGCCCGAGGACGTACTGACCACGACGTTCGACCTGGGCCACGACGAGATGGTGCTCGTCAAGGACATCGAGGTGCTGAGCTCCTGCGAACATCACCTCGTTCCGTTCGTCGGGGTTGCGCACGTCGGTTACATCCCGTCCGTCGAAGGCAAGATCACAGGCTTGTCGAAGCTGGCTCGGCTCGTGGACGTCTATGCCCGGCGCCCGCAGGTGCAGGAGCGACTCACCACCCAGATCGCCGACTCCTTGATGCAGATCCTGGAGCCGCGGGGCGTGATCGTCGTCGTCGAGTGCGAGCACATGTGCATGTCGATGCGCGGGGTCCGCAAGCCGGGTGCGAAGACGATCACCTCGGCGGTCCGGGGCCAGCTTCGTGACTCGGCGACCCGCAATGAGGCCATGAGCCTGATCATGGCGCGATAGCTGCGCCGAGAGCGGTTGACGACTCCTCGCGTCGTTCTCCCGTCGTTCTCCGGGACAGAGACCCTGGAGGGTTTCCTGGACGGATACGCGGACGGCGACGGACACCGGCCCAAGACCTGGGCCGGCCGTCTGCCGGTCAGTGCGAACCTGCCGTTCCTCTCGGAGCCGCACACGTGGTCGGCGCGAGATTCACGCCGCGTCGAGGTGGGACGGCCTCGCACCCGGGGATCGCCGACAGCTGGTTCTCGCCGGGCACCTGCAAGCCTGAGCGCCGGCAACAAGCCGTTCACGCTCTACGGCCACCGCCTCGCTCCCCACCCCGGCTTCCTCGGCCAGGGCATCTCGCCCGCCGGCCCTGGTGGCCTCTGGCGGCGTCAGACCGTCGGGGCCACCCCGGTGCCGTCGCTCTCGTCGTCTTCGGGGAGTTTGCAGACGCGCTCCAGGAAGATGGCGGCCGCTATGACGCCGATGCCCGCGACGACGGAGAGGCCGGCGTAGATGGCCTGGTCGCGGCGGGCGGGGATGTCGAGGGACTCCAGGAGGAAGACGCCGGTGCCGCCGTACATGCCGGCGACGAGGGCGGCGACCAGGGCGCTGGCGTGACCGAAGACGACCGCGCGGGCCGCCATGAGGGGGTCGACGCCCTTCGCCTCGGGGCGGCGCTCGCGCTGGGCCTTGAGCCGGGCACGGATCGAGAGCGCCGTCGCCAGCAGGACCACGGCGATCACGGCCAGGACGATGGGGGCGGCCAGCGGGACGCTCGGGAGGGTGCCGACCGAGTTCCACAGGCGGGCGCCCGCCCAGGACAGGACGCCGGCCACGACGAACACGCCGGCCAGCACCCGGATACGCAGCTCTCTCACGGTGTCCCTTCGGTTCCCCCGGCTCTTAGGCCCGGTTCGCGGCCGTCTTGACCTTAACGGCTACTCGGGCAGCCGGAGTTCCAGGTCGGCGCGGGCCGCCACCCCGTCACGGGTGACGACGTCGAGGAGACCGGCGACGGGGCCGCGGCCGGGCAGCTGGGCCTCGGGGTCCAGGTCGTGCCAGGGGGCCAGGACGAAGGCGCGCTCGTGGGCGCGGGGGTGGGGGAGTGTGAGCTGCGGGTCGTCGGAGACGACATCGGCGTAGGAGACGATGTCGACGTCGAGGGTGCGGGGGCCCCAGTGCTCGTCCCGGACGCGGTGGAAGGCCTCCTCGACCGCGTGCGCGCGCTCCAGGAGCGAGGACGGCGGCAGGGTGGTCTTGAGGACCACGACGGCGTTGAAGTAGGCGGGCTGGCTGCCGGGGTCCACGCCCCAGGGCTCGGTCTCGTAGACGGGGGAGACGCCCTTGACGCGGACGCCGGGCGTGTCCTCGAGGGCGTCGATGGCTCCCTGGAGGGTCTCCAGCCGGTTGCCGAGGTTGGAGCCGAGGGCGACCACGGCCCGTTTGGGGTTGGACAGGGTCGTGTCGGCGGCGTCGACCTTCTCGACCACGGAGGCGGGCACCGGCTGGACGGTCGGGTCGGTCGGACCCTGGATGAAGGGCGCGGTCATACTCGGCTCCGGGTGATGGTGACGGTCACGTCGTCGAAGGGGACGGTGATCGGGGCGTTCGGCTTGTGGACGCAGACCTCGACCTCCTGTACTCCCTCGTGCCGCAGACAGGCCTGGGCGATGCGCTCGGCGAGCGTCTCGATGAGGTCGACGGGCTCGCCCTGGACGACGGCCACGACCTCCTCCGCCACGACGCCGTAGTGCACCGTCTTCGCCAGGTCGTCGTCGGCCGCGGCCGGTCGGGTGTCCAGGCCGAGGACGAGGTCCACGATGAAGGTCTGGCCCTCTGCGCGTTCCTCGGGGAACACACCGTGGTGCCCGCGGGCCTTGAGGCCGCGCAGCGCGACACGATCCACGCGAATCACTCCTGCAATCGTCGGTCAGGGCCGGTCGGTGCCATGTGCGGGCGGCACACCGGCCTCGGTCGAATCTACCTGCGGGCGCGGACGGACCCGGGCCACGGGGCCGCGGCCGTGGCCGGGCCCGGCAGGATTCATCCAGCGTTTCCCCTGGGGAACCCGTCGGTGCACAGGCTGGTAGCCGCCCCTACCCGGGCGTAGGTGATTCCAACCACTTCCTGGCGCGTACCCACTCAGGCAGGGGTGTCGTCCTGCTCGTCCTCGTCGGTTTCGGCCAGGACGGGGGAAGCGTGGTGCGACCAGAGTTTCCACCCCTGGGGCGTGCGCCGGAACACGTTGGTGGCGACCACGAGCTGCCCGACGAGCGGGCCGAGCTCCTCGCCGGCGCCCTCGGGGGCGGGGCCGCCGCTGAGGATGTTCTCCGTGCAGTTCACCAGGGCGGTGTCGCCGGTGACCGAGACGTGCACGTCGGTCAGGAAGAACTGGATGTAATCGGTGTTCGCCATGATCAGCGCGTACGACCTGAGGACCTCGCCGCGGCCGGTGAGCACGGGCCAGCCGGGGTGGACGCAGGAGACGACGCCGGCGTCGGCCGGGTCGTGATAGGTCTCGTCGACGCCCAGGTCGGAGGGGGTCAGCCAGAGCGACGCCAGTTCCTCGAAGTCGCCCTGCTCGAGTGCCTCGTAGAAAGCGGTGTTGGCGGCCTCGACCTGTTCGACGTCGGTGTGCGGGGCGCTCACCGGGCTCCTTCTGCGCTGGTTCCGGCCGGGCGGGCGCCCGTGATGGCGCGGACGACGCGGACGGCGTCGGCCGTGGCGCGCACCTCGTGGACGCGCACCGCCCACGCGCCGGCGTGCGCCGCGAGCGCGGAGACGGCGGCGGTGGCCGCGTCCCGTTCGCGCGCGGGCGGTGGCGGGCCGTCGGGGCCGGCGAGGACCCGGCCCAGGAAGCGTTTGCGGGAGGCGGCGACGAGCAGCGGGTGGCCGAGGTCGAGGACGCGGTCGAGGCTCGCGAGGAGGGCGAGGTCGTGCTCGGCGTCCTTGGAGAAGCCGAGGCCGGGGTCGACGATGACGCGGTCGGGGGCGATGCCGCCGGCCAGCACGGCCTCCACGCGCGCGTGCAGTTCGTCGACGACCTCGGTGACGACGTCGGCGTACTCGCCCCTGACGTTGCCGCCCTGGAGGAAGCCGCGCCAGTGCATGACCACGAAGGGGGCACCGGCGTCGGCGACGGCCGGGATCATGCGGGGGTCGGCGAGGCCGCCGCTGACGTCGTTGACGAGGGCGGCGCCGGCCGCGAGGGCCCGTTCGGCGACTGAGGCGCGCATGGTGTCGACGGAGACCGTGACGCCCTCGGAGGCCAGGCCGCGGACGACGGGGATGACGCGCCTCAGTTCCTCGTCCTCGTCGACCCGGGTGGCTCCGGGGCGGGTGGACTCGCCGCCGACGTCGATCAGGTCCGCGCCCTCGGTGACCAGGCCGAGGCCGCGTTTGACGGCGGCCGTGGTGTCGAAGAAGCGGCCGCCGTCGGAGAAGGAGTCGGGGGTGACGTTCACGACTCCCATGACCGCGCAGCGGTCCCGTTCCGGTAGGCCGGCCACGCGCCCGCGTCCGCTCTGGTTGCTCATATGTTCAGCGTAGGCCCCGGCGGGGGCCGTCAGGCGCCGCGGCCCGGGCGGCGGGCCCGGGCGGGGGCGGCGTCACGCCGCCCGGACGTCGCGTTCGGCCGTGGCGCCGTGGGCGCAGGGGCGCGGGGCGGCCGTGCGGCGGCGGCGCAGGAAGCCCGGCAGGGGCAGGGCGAGGTTGACGAAGCCTTCGGCCTGCATGGCGGCGAACCCGATGCGGGGGAGGTCGGCCGAGGCGCGGTAGACGACGAAGCGCGGCTCCCAGCGCGGCTGGAACTTGGCGTTGAACTTGTAGAGGGACTCGATCTGGAACCAGCGGGAGAGGAAGACCAGCAGTCCGCGCCAGGCACGCAGCACCGGGCCGGCGCCGATCTTCTCGCCGCGGGCCAGGGCCGCGCGGAACATGGCGAAGTTGAGGGAGACCCGGGCGATGCCGAACCGGGGGGCGGCCTGGAGGGCTGCCACGATGAGCAGTTCGTTCATGCCGGGGTCGGCCGAGCGGTCGCGGCGCATCAGGTCCAGGGAGGCGCCGTCGGTGCCCCAGGGCACGAAGTGCAGGACCGCCTTCAGGTCCCCGTGGGGGCCCGGATGGTCGTCCTGTTTGTGGGCGGTGGCGATCAGGCAGTCGCCGTCGGCAGGGTCGCCGACGCGGCCGAGGGCCATGGAGAAGCCGCGCTCGGTGTCGGTGCCCCGCCAGTCGTCACAGGCGCGGCGGATGCGCTCCAGTTCGGCCTCGCCGAGGTCACGGACACGTCGTACCCGGGTTTCGTAACCGGCCCGCTCGATGCGCTTGACCATCTGGCGCACGTTGCGCATCGCGCGGCCGGCCAGGGAGAAATCCGCGACGTCCACCACCGCCTCGTCGCCCAGTTCGAGGGCGTCGAGCCCGGTCTCGCGAGTCCACACCTCGCCGCCGGTCTCGGAGCAGCCCATGACGGCGGGGGTCCAGGAGTGAGCCCTGGCCTCGTCCATGAACCGTTCGATGGCGCCGGGCCAGGCCTCGACGTCGCCGATCGGGTCTCCGCTGGCGAGCATCACGCCGGAGACGACCCGGTAGGTCACCGCCGCCTTGCCGCTGGGGGAGAAGACGACGGCCTTGTCGCGGCGCAGCGCGAAGTGGCCGAGGGAGTCGCGGCGCCCGTGCTTGTCCAGCAGGACGCGCAGCCGGGCCTCGTCCTCCTCGGTGAGCCGTGCGGCCGGGTGCTCGGGGCGGAACGCCAGGTAGATGGTGGTGACGGCGGTGAGCAGGCCCAGCGCGCCGAGCGAGAAGGCGACGGTCCAGGAGGTGTCGCCCCGGTAGTCGACCGGGCCCTCGAAGCCGAACAGGCCGTAGATGACGTGGGTGATGCGGTCGGCGAGGCTGGGGTCGCCGACGATGCGTCCGCTGTGGACGTTGACGACGAGCAGTCCGAGCGCGAGGGAACCGGCGCTCATGAGCACGAAGTTGGCGAGGGCCTTCCAGCGGCTGCGCGGGTCGGGCAGGGCGTTGAACTGGTCGCGGTGGCGCAGCAGGGGGGCGAGCAGCGCCAGGGAGATCAGCACGCCCAGGAGCGAGTGCCGGTAGGTGAACTGGGCGACGGCCCCCGCGGGCAGGAGCGCCACCGCGGCCCGCCAGGCCCGGCGCTTGCCGCGCTTGAGGCCGTGGGCGAGCAGCAGCAACAGCACACCGGTGCTGAGGGACAGGGCGGCCGCGAACGGGCCGAGCGCGCCGGGCAGGACCTCGGCGAGTGCGTGCATCCTGCTGTACCGGAAGCGGGGGAAGACGCCCGCGGCGATGTCCAGGACGCCCACCAGGGCGCAGGCTCTGCCGACGAGGACGGGGACGGCCTCGGGGCGTGGCCCCCGCGCCATCCGGCTCAGCCGGCCCGGGCGGACCGGGCCGCTTCCGTTGCCGCGAGGCGGAACCCCACCCGACATTTCCTCATCTGTCCTGACAGACATCGCATCCCGTAGTTCTGCGAGAGACCTTGGATCCGGTGCCGATTCGGGCATCCGGCGACATTGCGCCCTCTAGGACGGTGTCTCGGGGAGAGAGGTTCACTCCCCATGTCAAAGCCGCTTCAAAGGTCGGGGAAAGTCCGGGACAAGCCCTTGCGAAGGTGTGCACGCGGGGCGGCCGGGCGGAGAGTGTGGACGGGTAGTCACCCATGAGTCTGACGAGTAACCCGGTGCTGGTGTCGGCGGTGCTGTCCGCCGTGCTGCTGTTCACCGGCACGGTCTGGCTGTGGCCGCGGCTGGCCCGGCGCAGCCTGCGGGCCGTGGGCGGGCGTATCGGCCTGCTGCTGGGCACCCAGGTGGCGTTGTTCGCCGCGGTGGGCCTCGCCGCCAACCAGTCCTTCGGGTTCTACGCGAGCTGGGCGGATCTGTTCGGTCAGGAGAAGGACCAAGGGGTCGTCGTCGACCACCCTCCGGGCGGGGGCCCGTTGGAGGTGGTCGGCTCGCGCCGGGTGCCGGGGGCGGGCGGTGCGCCGCCGCGGACCGGCGGCCGGATCCAGCAGGTCGACATCGTGGGCCGTACGACGCACATCGCCTCGCCCGCCTACGTCTATCTGCCGCCGGAGTACTTCCAGCCGCGGTACCGCACCCACCGGTTCCCCACGGCCGTCGTGCTGACGGGCTATCCGGGTACGGCGTCGGCGCTGGTGGACAAGCTCCACTATCCGCGTACGGCGCTGGAACTGAGCCGGGCGGGCCGGGCGAAGCCGATGATCCTGGTGATGCTGCGGCCGACGGTGGCGCCGCCCCGGGACACGGAGTGCGTCGACATCCCGGGCGGTCCGCAGACCGAGTCGTTCTTCGCCAAGGATCTCCCCGACGCGTTGCGCACGCACTACAGGGTGGCCCAAAAGCCGGGCGGACTGGGCATCATCGGCAACTCGACGGGCGGATACTGCGCGTTGAAGATCGCCCTTCACCATCCCGATGTGTACGGTGCCGGGGCGGGGCTGTCGCCGTACTTCAAGGCGCCGATCGACGCCACGACGGGTGATCTCTTCCAGGGAGACAAGGCGCTGCGCAATCACGCGGATCTCCTGTGGTTCCTCGCCCACCGGCCCGCTCCCGATACGTCCCTGCTGGTCAGCAGCAGCAAGGTCGGCGAGAAGGACTACCGGGACACGCTGCGGTTCATCGAGCGCGTGAGGGACACCGGGCGGACGCGGATCTCGTCGATCATCCTCGAAAGCGGCGGGCACAACTTCAACACCTGGCGGCGCGAGATTCCGGCGGCGCTGGAGTGGATGAGCGGGCGGCTGAGCGGCCCCTGAAAATGATCTTGGGAATTGGATGAGCGGTCGATTCCGCTTCTCCCCGAGTTCTGATGTGGTGTGAACGTTTCAGTGTGGCTTTGTTTTTGCGGGGTGGGTCACCATGATTCGCCTACGCGCGGTAAGTTTCTGGCCATGCCACGTGGACGTCACCGCCATTCCCCGCCCCTGCACAGGATGCTGCCCCCGTCGGCGATCGCAGGCGTCTCCCTCGTCTGCGCTCTGGGGCCCTGGGTGTTCACGGAGCCGATGCTGCTCCGCGGCCTGGCCGCGGCCGCCGCGGCGACGGCGGTCATCGGCGCGGTCGTGCTGCGTCGTTGGGACACCCAGGCGGGCAAGCGCGTCGCCGACCTCACGCGCGCGCGGGCGAGCGACGAGTGGCGCTTCGAGGAGCGGGTCGCCGAACTGGAGGCCGACCTCGAGGAGTCGCGCGAACTGCGCGGGAAGCTGGAGCAGCGGCTGCGCGCCAAGCGCACGGAACTGGCCGGCCTGCGCAACGAGCACGCCGCGCTGCTGCGCCGGTACGCCACGGCGGAGGCGGAGCGCGCGAGCGTCCTGGAGGATCGCCGGGTGCTCGAGATAGAGGCGACCGCTCCGGTGCGGGCCGCGCTGCCGGCGGGGGCGTCGGACGCGGCGGAGGCACCGGCGGAGCCGGACGAGGCTCCAGACGCTCTCACCGTGGAGGAGGAGCCCGGGGTTCCGGCCGTGTTCTCGCCGGAGGGATCCCGGCTGTTCCTGCGGGCCGCGGTGGCGCTCGCCCGGTTCGACGGCGAGACGGTCCCCGACCCGGACGGCGGCGGCGACGGTGACGGCGACGGCGTGCCGAAGGACGAGGATGCGCAGGAGGCGCGGGCCGCGCAGGACTTGGAGCCCGAGCCCGAGCCCGAGCCCGAGCAGGAGCGCGAGCAGTCGGAGCAGGTGCCGCAGGAGAAGGCGAAGGAGCGGTCCGGGACGGCGGCCGACGACCACGAGCACACGACCGCCGAGACGACCGTGCCGGGCGCCGAGACGTCGGTGGCGGGCGCTGAGACGTCGGTGGCGGGCGCCGAGACGTCCGTGGGCGAGGGGGAGAGCGCCGTGCCGGCCGACGAGAGCGCGGTACCGGCCGGTGAGACCGGCCGACTTCCGGAGCCCGCGCGGGCCGAGCAGCCCGCGGGGCGGCGTTCCGGGCACTTCACCGTGCCGACCGCCGTGGCCGTCCCGCCGCAGTCGCCGGTGCGGCGTCCGCAGGCCGGGGGCGGGTTCGACTTCTTCGGCACCAAGGCCGGTACGTCCCCGGCGGCCCTGGAGGCCGTGCAGAACGAGGACCTCGCCGATGTCGTCGGCCAGGAGGCGCTCGCCCTTCACAAGGCCGAGACCGAGGCCCGCTACAAGCCGGCCGACGAGGAGTCGCGCGGTATCGGCCAGGTCATCGACCTGACCGCCCACGACGAGACGGAACAGATCGACGTACAGGGCCTGCGCAGCGCGGTGTCCTGACGCCCGGTCGACGACGAAGGGCCCCCGGCCACGGCCGGGGGCCCTTCGTCGTGGCGGTGGTCCTGCCGTCCAGCGGTCCGGCGCGGGTCCTTGCGTCCGTCAGGCCCGGCCATCAGTGGTCCGGCCCGGGTTCCCTCGTCCGGCGGGGGTGTGCGCGCCTGTCGGAGCGGGCCGTCCCGCGGGCCCGGTCGTGCGGCCCTGCGCCCGGCGGGTCAGGCCATCCAGCGGTCCGGGCGGGCGTCCCTGCGGCCCGTTCGGGAACGTTCCGCCTGGGCCGCCAGCAGTTCGCGTGCCTCGTCGGCGTCCCGCAGCCGCGCCCGCACCGTCTTGTTCGCGCCCGTGTCCACACACACGTCGGCGACGCCCCGGGCCCGTTCCCACGGCCCCTGCGTCATCCGCACACTCTGCACCTTGGCGTGCGGCACCAGCGCCAGGCTCCGTTCCAGCAGCCCGGACCGGGCCGCGAACACCGCGTCCGTGACGGCGAGCCCGTACCCGCGCCACCACAGGGGCACACACCAGCGGGCGCGGCGCGGCGCCGGTGACAGCGCCGCGGGCCCCGGAACGCTCACCCCCGGCAGCACCCGCGCGACGACCTCCTCGGCGAGGGCACGCGGAGCGACCGGCACCAGCACGGAGTTGGACGAGCCCGCCACGTCCAGCTCCACCCGCACCCAGCCGCGCCGCCGCCACAGCAGCGGTTCCACGATCCGCACGGTCTGCACGCGCCCCGGCGGCACCGTCTCGTGGGCCTGGTCCAGCAGCCCGTGGTCGATGCGCAGCCCGTCGGGCGACTCGCCCACCGTCCAGTCGTACTCGGCGACGAACCGCCCCGCGCTGCTCGCGCCCGCTGCGCCCAGCAGCGGCAGGGCGACCGCGAGGACCGTCCACAGGCTGTGGGTGACCAGCCACAACACCGGCGGAACGACCAGCGCGGCGGCCAGCGACCCCCAGGTCGCGCCCGTCAGCACCAGCGCCAGGGCGAGCACCCCGGGCGGCACCCGCAGCAGTTGCCGGACCGGGGCCTCCCCGACCTCGTGCGCGGTCTCGGGTGCGAAACCGGCGGCCCGGGCGAGCAGTTCGGCCCGCAGCGTCCGTGCCTCGTCCGCACCGAGGAAGGCCAGTTCGTCCTTCTTGTCGGTGCCTATGACGTCGAGTTTGAGCTTGGCCACGCCCGCCACCCGGGCGAGCAGCGGCTGGGTGACGTCGATGGCCTGGATGCGCTCCAGCCGGATGTGTGCGGTGCGCCGGAAGACGAGCCCGGTGCGGATGCGCAGCTCGTTCCCGGTCACCGCGAAGTGCGTGAACCACCAGGAGCAGAAGCCGTAGAGGGCGGCGGCCGGGATGAGCACGGCGAGACCGATCAGCAGCGTGGTCGTCGTCAGCCGGGTCAGCTGGCGCTGCGCCCCGTCGGGGTCGTGCACGGCCCAGCCGAACAGCACGGCGACCGGGGCCCAGGCGCGGCGCAGGGGTGTGACGGGGTGCAGTCGCCGCTCGGTGATCTCCGCTGCGGCCTCGGGGGCCTGAGCGGCCCCGGGGGACGTCACAGCCCCGCCGACCGGGCTTCGCCCAGCTCGGTGAGCCGGTCGCGCAGCCGTTCCGCCTCGGCCGGGTCCAGCCCGGGGATGGTCGCGTCGGTCGCCGCGGCGGCCGTGTGCAACTGCACGCTGGCCAGCCCGAAGTGCCGCTCGACGGGCCCGGAGGTGACCTCGACGAGCTGCATCCGCCCGTACGGCACGACTGTCTCCTCGCGCCACAGCACGCCCCGGCTGATCAGCAGGTCGTCGGCTCGCTCGGCGTACCGCCAGGAACGCCAGTTGCGCTCGGTCATCACCCAGCCCCAGGCCATCAGCGCCAGCGGCGGCAGGGCGAAGGCGGCCCAGGCGGGACCGGCCAGCAGCCCCGGCAGCAGCCCGGCCGCCAGGGCGATCAGCCCGAGCCACACGACCAGCAGCAGCCGGCGCATCCTCAGCAGGCCGGGCGGCAGCGCGATCCACTCCGGCTCACCCCCGGCGGCCTCGACCGTGCCCTGCGGTCCCACCAGCCACGTGTTCTGCGGACTCCCCGTATCCATGGGGCCAGCGTACGTAGGAGAGACTGTGTCCATGACTCCTACGACGGAGACCATGGTCGGAATCGGCGGCGCCGCGGAGAGCACCGACATGGTGCTCAACATCGGACCGCAGCACCCGTCCACCCACGGCGTGCTGCGGCTGAAGCTCGTCCTGGACGGCGAGCGCATCACGCATGCCGAGCCGGTGATCGGCTACATGCACCGCGGCGCGGAGAAACTCTTCGAGGCGCGCGACTACCGCCAGATCATCATGCTCGCCAACCGGCACGACTGGCTGTCGGCGTTCTCCAACGAGCTCGGCGTCGTCCTCGCGGTGGAGCGGATGCTCGGCATGGAGGTGCCCGAGCGCGCGGTGTGGCTGCGCACGCTGCTCGCCGAGCTGAACCGGGTGCTCAACCACCTGATGTTTCTCGGCTCGTACCCGCTGGAGCTGGGCGGGATCACCCCGATCTTCTACGCCTTCAACGAGCGCGAGGAACTCCAGCACGTCATGGAGGAGATCTCCGGCGGGCGGATGCACTACATGTTCAACCGCGTGGGCGGCCTCAAGGAGGACCTGCCGGCCGGGTGGACCACCCGCGCGCGCACCGCCGTCGCCGACGTGCGCTCCCGGATGGACCGCTTCGACGACCTGGTGCTCGGCAACGAGATCTTCCGGGGCCGCACCCGGGGCGTCGGCACCCTCACCGCCGAGACCGTGCACGCCTACGGGGTCAGCGGACCGATCGGCCGTGCCTCGGGCGTCGACTTCGACCTGCGCCGGGACGAGCCGTACCTCGCCTACGGCGACCTCCAGGACACCCTGAAGGTGGTCACCCGGCAGGAGGGTGACTGCCTCGCCCGCTTCGAGTGCCTCCTGGAGCAGACGCACAACGCGCTGGACCTGGCCGACGCCTGCCTGGACCGGCTCGCCGAGCTGCCGCCCGGGCCGGTCAACCAGCGGCTCCCGAAGGTCCTCAAGGCACCCGAGGGCCACACGTACGCGTGGACCGAGAACCCCCTCGGCATCAACGGCTACTACCTCGTCAGCAAGGGCGAGAAGACGCCCTACCGGCTGAAGCTGCGCTCGGCGTCGTACAACAACATCCAGGCGCTGACGGAGCTGCTGCCGGGGACGCTGGTGGCGGACATGGTGGCGATCCTGGGGTCGATGTTCTTCGTGGTCGGGGACATCGACAAGTAGGGCTCACCGCCGGAACGAGCAGGGCTCATCCCCGGAAGGGGTCCGGGATCCCGACCGGCTGGACCAGCCAGCCGAAGCCGCCCAGGCCGCCCGGCGCGGTGAGCTCGGCGGCCTCTCCGGCGCTCGCGAGGGCGCGTACGTACCCGGCGGGGTCGGTGGAGGCCAGCGTGAGCGGGGGGCGTGCGCCGGTCACGTCCAGGGCGTGCAGCGCCTCGCGCTGGGGGAGCACGCGGCCACCGGGCAGCGCGCACGCGTCGAGGGCGACATGGGCCGTGATGTCGCAGGAACCGTCCGGGACGGGTGTGGTCTCCCGGCCCTCCCGGAACCCGGTGAGTGTCCCGAACGGCGGCCGGGTGTCCGCCGTGTGCGCGTAGTCCACGGCCACGGCGAGGCCCCGCCGGAGCGTGGCGACCGCCCCGGCCCAGGCCTCGTCCCGGGGCAGTCCGATCTCGGCGCGCAGCCCTTCCTCGCCGGGCAGCGGCCACCACCGCTCCAGCCACCGCGCCGATGCCCCCGTCACCGGCTCCCCGAGCCGCTCCGTCCCGTCCTGCCGGACCATGACCAGCCGGGCGACGCCGGCGGCGTCCACCTCCGTGACCTCCACGGGCACGTTGTCCAGCCACTCATTGGCGAACAGCAGCCCGGTCGTCCCCTCCGGGGGCACGGCCCGCCACTCGATCCGGTGATCGAGCCCGGCGGGCCGCTCGGCGATCTCGACGGCGTACGCGCGAGTGCGCGCCGCCACATCCGCGGGGAGCGCGGCCAGCACCCCGCGCGTCAGCTCACCCCGCCCGGCCGCCATGTCGACGAAGTCCAGCGTCTCGGGCCGCCCCAGCGTCTCGTCGACCCGGCACAGCAGCCGCGCCACGGCCCCGGCGAACAGCGGCGACGCGTGCACGGACGTCCGGAAATGCCGGGCCGGCCCCTCCGCGCGCCGGTAGAAGCCCCCCGGCGCGTACAGGGCGTGCTGCGCCGCCTCACGCCACCCGCGCCACCCCTGCCACCCTCGCCACTCGTCCCTCGTCCGTGCCGTCACCGGGCCAGGCTATGCGCACACAACGCACGCAACTCCACCTTGCGGAGTACGCGCGCCCGGTGCGGATCGGCCCTCCGGTTGACCCCTGCACCTATCCCGCTTCCCTACGCTGGGTTACGTGCAGCGCCTCTATGACTTCCTCCGCAGGCACCCGATGTGGGTCGACGGCTTCTGGGCCGTGGTCCTCCTCGGGATTTCGTTGCTGGGCGGGGCGGCAGGCGAGCGGATCGGCCCATGGGCCGCCGTCGTCCCCATCACGCTGCTGCTGAGCCTCGTCGTCGCGCTGCGCCGCCGGATGCCGGAGAAGATGCTGCTGCTGGCCTGCGCGGTCGGCGTGGCACAGTTGATCACCGACGTCGCGATCCTGCCCGCCGACTTCGCCATGCTGGTGATCGTCTACACGGTCGCGGTGGAGGGTGCCCGCTGGGCGTCACGCTTCGCGCTGGTCGCCGGCCTGTGCGCGGCCCCTCTCGCGCAGTTGCGCTGGTCGAACGAGCAGACGGGCGTCGCGGGCGACATCGCCCTGGCGGTCCTGCAGACCGTCCCCTTCGCCCTCGCCTGGGTACTCGGCGACTCCATCCGCACCCGCCGCGCCTACTTCGCGCAACTGGAGGAGCGGGCCGCCCGTCTGGAGAAGGAGCGCGAGGCACAGTCCAAGGTGGCCGTCGCCGCCGAACGGGCCCGGATCGCACGGGAACTGCACGACGTCGTCGCGCACAACGTCTCGGTGATGGTGGTCCAGGCCGACGGCGCCGCCTACGTCCTAGACGCCGCGCCCGACCAGGCGAAGAAGGCCCTGGAGACCATCTCCTCCACCGGGCGCCAGGCCCTCGCCGAGATGCGCCGCCTGCTCGGCGTGCTGCGCACCGGTGAGCACCAGGAGGCCGGCGAGTACGTGCCGCAGCCCGACGTCCAGCAGATCGAGGACCTCGTCGAGCAGTGCCGCACGTCCGGACTGCCCGTCGACTTCAAGGTCGAGGGAACCCCCCGCCCGCTGCCCAGCGGCGTCGAGCTCACCGCCTACCGCATCGTCCAGGAGGCGCTCACCAACACCCGCAAGCACGGCGGGCCCAAAGCGGGCGCGAGCGTGCGCCTGGTGTACTTCGACGACGGTCTCGGCCTGCTCGTCGAGGACGACGGCAAGGGCGCCCCGCACGAGCTGTACGAGGAGGGCGGGTTCGACGGGCAGGGCCACGGTCTGATCGGCATGCGCGAGCGGGTCGGTATGGTCGGCGGCACCCTGGACGCCGGCCCGCGCCCGGGCGGAGGATTCCGCATCAGTGCCCTGCTGCCGCTCAAACCCGCGCACTGACGCGGCCGCACGCCCCTCGCTGACACCTGTAACGACCTGCGATGACCTGTAACGCCCCTTGCGGCGACCCCGACATGGAAGAGGCCCGATGACGATCCGCGTGATGCTCGTCGACGACCAGGTGCTGCTGCGGACCGGGTTCCGGATGGTGCTCGCCGCCCAGCCCGACATGGAGGTCGTGGCGGAGGCGGGGGACGGCGTCGAGGCCCTCCAGGAACTGCGGACGACCGAGGTCGACGTGGTGCTGATGGACGTCCGCATGCCGAAGCTCGACGGGGTGGAGACGACCCGCCGGATCTGCGCGGACACCGACCCGCCGAAGGTGCTGATCCTGACCACCTTCGACCTCGACGAGTACGCCTTCTCCGGGCTGAAGGCGGGCGCCTCCGGCTTCATGCTGAAGGACGTGCCGCCGGCCGAGCTCCTGACCGCGATCAGGGCCGTGCACAGCGGGGACGCGGTGGTCGCCCCCTCCACCACCCGCCGGCTGCTGGACCGCTTCGCTCCGATGCTGCCGGGCACCAAGCAGCCCCAGCACAAGGAGCTGGAGCGGCTCACCGACCGTGAGCGCGAGGTCATGGTGCTGGTCGCGCAGGGGCTGTCCAACGGCGAGATCGCGGCGCGGCTGGTGCTGTCGGAGGCGACCGTGAAGACGCACGTGGGCCGCATCCTGACCAAGCTGGGGCTCCGGGACCGGGTGCAGGTCGTGGTGCTGGCGTACGAGACCGGGCTGGTGCGGGCGGGCGGGCACGGCTGATCCGGGACGCGGGCCGGCTGCCGAGGAGCTACCGGAGAGCCACCCGGGAGAACTACCGGAGGATCCCTTCCAGGAACTCGCTGCCGAGCCGGGCCACCACCGTCACGTCCAGCTGGTGCAGCACGTAGCGGCCGCGGCGGCGCGTGGTGATCAGGCCTGCCTTCTTCAGCACGGCCAGGTGCCGGGATATCTCCGGGGCCGTCATGCCGAGCACCTGGGTCAGCTCGCTGGTGGTGTGCGCGCTGCGGGCCAGATAGCGGCTCATGCGCATCCGCACCGGATGGGACAGCGCGGTCATCCGCAGGGCCAACTGCTCCAGCGCCTGCGGTGCGGCGAGCTCCGGTGAACCGACCGGGTAGTGCAGCACCGGCTGCCAGCCGTGCCGGTGCAGGACCATCAGATGCGGCCAGCCGAGGCTCGTCGGGACGAGCAGCAGGCCGCCGTCGCCCGTGGCCGTACGGCCGTCGCCCAGCTTGTCGACCGTGATCCGGGTGGCGGCCGCGTCGAGCGTGACCGCCGGGGACACCGCGGCCAGTCCCTCGGCCAGGCCCTTGCGCCGCAACAGGTCCGTCTTGTGCCGGGCGTCCGCCGCGAGTTGGTGGCGCAGCCGGGACCAGACGTCCGCGAAGAACCCCTCCTCGCAGTCCTGGAGGAACTGCCGCAGCCAGAGTCGGATCCGGGGCGGATCGGCCAGCAGCCGCTCCCCGAAGCTCAGTTGCCGCGGTCCGCGCGCGGCGGCCAGCTCCAGTGTCCGGCGGCGCGTCTGCGGGTCGGACAACGCCGTGGGTCCGCATTCGCCGTAGGCCGGGGAACAGGTGAACTCCAGTGCCGTGTCCACGAACTGCTCGTCGGACAGCTTGTCGAGCTGGTCCAGTTCCTCGGCGAGGGTCGCGCCCGGGAGCGAGCGCCGGTCCGGCAGGCCCGCCCAGGGCAGGAACAGGTCCGAGAACGTCGTCCGCCACAGGAAGTCCGCCTCGCACATCCGGTCGGCCAGATGCGGGTCGAGCCGGGCCGTCACGGCCGTCACCCAGCCCTGCAGGCCCGGGTGATGAGCCGGCTCGGACAGAGCGTGCAGCGCCATGCCGAGCTCGGCCAGGGGCGACGGCACGACGGCGACCGCCTCGGGCCGCAGCCCCTCGATGTCGATGTGCACGCTCATGCCCTCATGGTGCACCGGGCCACCGACAACGCCCCCGCCGATTGACGGGCCTCGTCAATCGACGCGACGCCGCGACCGGCCCGGGCGCACGGTGGGGCCACCGGGCAGCCGCGAAGCCTCCGGACCTCCATCACCCCGTCCCGCGGAGGCGATCCAGCATGAGCGTCACGCAGCAGTACCTCCTCGACACCTACCGCGCCCGGACCCTCGGCGAACCCGCCCCGCCGGCGCCCGGCACCCACGACCGGCAGGTCGTGCGGGAAGGGCGCGACGAACGCCGGCTCCGCGCGATCCTGGCGGGCCGCCCGGCCCGGCCCCGGTTCCAAAACGCCCTGAGCCGGTGGCGGCGGCGCCTTACCTGACCCGCTCCGGCAGCCGGGCCGGGAACTCCCGACCACCGTCCGCCCTACCTGACAGGTTCCGGCAGCCGGGCCACGAACTCCGCCACCGCCGCCTTCACGTCCTCGGCGCTCCACTCCAGCCCGGCGGCCCGCACATGCACCTCCGTGAGCGCGAGACCGGGGCCTCCCCGGTCCCAGCCGCCGCCGAACAGGACGACCCCGGTCTCCTCGGCCGTGCGGACCGCGGCCTCGGCGAGGACCTCCGGCTCGTAGGGCAGCCACACCTGGAAGTCGTGGGTGTGCGGCACCTCCGGGTGCACGCGTACCCACGGCAGACCGGCCGCGGCGAACCCCTCGCGCAGGGCGGCGGCCACCACGCGCGCGTGGGCCACGTACTCCGGCAGCCGGGGCAGCTGCCGTTCGAGCCCGACCAGCGCCGACAGCACGGTCGGGAACTGCTGGAAGACCATCCCGCCGTAGCGGTGCCGCCAGGTCTTCGCCTCCTCGACGAGCTCCTCGGGTCCCGCGAGCGCCGCACCGCCGAAGCCCTCCAGGGACTTGTAGAACGACACGTAGACGCTGTCGGCCAGGCCCGCGATCTCCGCCAGGGGGCGGCCGAAGTGGACGGTGGACTCCCACAGGCGGGCCCCGTCGAAGTGCACCACCGCGTCCCGCTCCCGCGCGGCCTCGACGACCCCGGTGAGCTCCTCCCAGGTGGGCAGCACGAAACCGGCGTCCCTGAGCGGCAGTTCGAGCATCAGCGCCCCGAAGGGCTCCTCGAAGTCGCGCACCTCGGCGGCGGAGGGCATCCGCGGCTCGCTCGTCAGCCGCACCGGGCGCAGCCCGCCGACCTCGCTGAACGCGTTGCGTTCGTGCACCTCGGGATGGCTGAGCGCGTGCAGGGCGACGGTCGGGTTCCCGGTGCGGCCCGCCCAGCAGCGCAGGGCCACCTGCTGGGCCATCGTGCCGGTCGGGAAGAACGCGGCGGCCTCGGTGCCGAGCAGCCCGGCGACCTTCGTCTCCAGCGCCTCGACGACACCGTCGCCGTACAGGTCGGACAGCTGGTCGAGGTCGTGGACGGCGGCCGCCTCCTCCAGCACCGCCAGCCGCTCCCGGAGAGTCTGGTGGAAACCGAACCGGGCGAGCACACGCCGGGCGGTGCGATGGGCGGCCAGCCGCCTCGCGCGCAGCCCCGCGCCCCCGTCCTCGCCCGTCACCTCGTCGCCCGTCGCCTCGTCGTCTGTCACCTCGTCATCCGTCGCCTGGTCGTCGGTCACCCGGTCGTCGCGTTCCGCCGCATCGGTCATGCCCCGGATCCTGCCCCGCCCGCGTGCGGCGGGGCACCCGCATTTCGGCATGGCCTCACGCCCTTCCGGGAATGCCGCTCGGGCATGCACAGCCTGTGGACAGCCGAACACCCCTCGAACCGATCGCGTTAACATGACGAGAAATCGTCCGGTACCCGGAGCGGACTGGAACGGGAAGGCCGCCGTCGAGTGAACACAACCCCACAGCCAGACCCCAAGGACCGCCCCGCGCGGCTCACCGTCGGCGTCGTCGGCGCCGGCCGTGTGGGTCCCGCGCTCGCCGCGTCCCTGCAGCTCGCCGGGCACCGCCCGGTCGCCGTCTCCGCCGTGTCGGACGCCTCCCGGCGCCGCGCCGCGCACCTGCTGCCGGACGTGCCGGTGATGCCGCCCGCCGAGGTCCTGAAGCGGGCCGACCTGGTGCTGCTGACCGTCCCCGACGACGCCCTGCCCGACCTCGTCACCGGCCTCGCCGACACGGGATCGGTCCGGCCCGGGCAGCTCCTCGTCCACACCTCCGGGCGGTACGGCGCGCGGGTCCTCGACCCCGCCCTGCGCGCGGGCGCCCTGCCGCTCGCCCTGCACCCCGCGATGACCTTCACGGGCACGCCCGTCGACGTCCAGCGGCTGGCCGGCTGCTCCTTCGGTGTCACCGCCCCCGAGGAGCTGCGCCTGGCCGCCGAGGCCCTCGTCATCGAGATGGGCGGCGAGCCGGAGTGGATCGCCGAGGAGAACCGGCCGCTCTACCACGCGGCGCTCGCCCTGGGCGCCAACCATCTGGTCACGCTGGTCGCCCAGTCCATGGAGCTGCTGAGCGCGGCCGGTGTCGCCGCCCCCGACCGGATGCTCGGACCGCTGCTCGGCGCCGCCCTGGACAACGCCCTGCGCTCCGGCGACGCGGCCCTCACCGGCCCGGTCGCGCGCGGCGACGCGGGCACGGTCGCCGCGCACGTCACCGAGCTGCGCCGGCACGCCCCGCAGGCCGTCGACGGCTACCTGGCGATGGCCCGGGCGACCGCCGACCGGGCCCTGGCCCACGGCCTGCTGAAGCCGGAACTCGCCGAGGACCTCCTCGGGGTACTCGCCCACGGCACCGACGGCACAGAAGGGGACGCCCGATGACCACCGCCCTGCTGCGCACCGCCGCCGACCTGCACGCACGCGCGCGTGCGGGCCGCCGCGCCGTGGTGATGACCATGGGCGCCCTGCACGAGGGCCACGCCACCCTGATCCGCACCGCGCGCGGCATCGCCGGGCCGGACGGCGAGGTCGTCGTCACCGTCTTCGTCAACCCGCTGCAGTTCGGTCAGGGCGAGGACCTCGACCGTTACCCGCGCACCCTGGACGCCGACCTCGAAGTGGCCGGGGAGGCGGGCGCGGACGTCGTGTTCGCCCCCGCCGTCGACGAGGTGTACCCGGGCGGCGAACCGCAGGTCCGTGTCACCGCGGGCCCCATGGGCGAGCGTCTGGAGGGCTCCTCCCGCCCCGGCCACTTCGACGGCATGCTCACCGTCGTGGCCAAGCTGCTGCACCTCACCCGCCCCGACGTCGCCCTCTACGGCCAGAAGGACGCCCAGCAGCTGGCCCTGATCCGCCGCATGGTGCGGGATCTGAACTTCGGTGTGGAGATCGTCGGCGTGCCCACCGTCCGCGAGGAGGACGGCCTGGCCCTGTCCAGCCGCAACCGCTACCTGTCGGCCGCCGAGCGGCGCACCGCCCTCGCCCTGTCCGGGGCGCTGTTCGCCGGCCAGGACCGGCATGCCGCGCAGGAGGCGCTGCGGGCCCGGGCCCGCGAAGTGCCCGCCACGCGCGCGCGTGCCGAGGCGCTCAGCGCCATAGGGGAGTCCCGTGCGGCGGCGGACGCGCACGCCGTGGCGACGGCCGTCCCCGGCGGTCCGTCGGCCGTCCGCGCCGCCGCCCGCCAGGTCCTGGACGAGGCCGCCCGCCTCGAACCGCCGCTCGTGCTGGACTACCTCGCCCTGGTGGACCCGTCCGACTTCACCGAGATCGGGGACGACTTCACGGGCGACGCGGTCCTCGCCGTCGCCGCCCGGGTCGGGGCGACCCGGCTGATCGACAACGTCCCGCTCACCTTCACACGCTTCGGAGCCGCCTCGTGACCACCACAGGCATACGTCTGCACGCGCCCGCCGCCGGGTGGTCCATCGCCGCGGACGTGGTCGTCGTCGGCTCCGGCGTCGCCGGTCTGACCGCGGCCCTGCGCTGCGAGGCCGCGGGTCTGCGGACGGTCGTCGTCACCAAGGCCCGTCTCGACGACGGCTCCACCCGCTGGGCCCAGGGCGGCATCGCCGCGGCCCTCGGCGAGGGCGACACCCCCGAGCAGCACCTCGACGACACGCTGGTCGCGGGCGCGGGCCTGTGCGACGAGGACGCGGTCCGGCTCCTGGTCACCGAGGGCCCCGACGCCGTACGCCGCCTCATCGAGACCGGCGCCCGGTTCGACGAGTCCGACGAGGGTGAACTGGCGCTCACCCGCGAGGGCGGGCACCACCGCCGTCGCATCGCCCACGCCGGCGGTGACGCCACCGGTGCCGAGATCTCCCGCGCCCTGGTCGAGGCCGTACGCGCGCGGGGCATGCGCACCATCGAGAACGCGCTCGTCCTGGACCTCCTCACGGACGCGGAGGGCCGCACCGCCGGTGTGACCCTGCACGTCATGGGGGAGGGCCAGCACGACGGCGTGGGGGCCGTCCACGCCCCCGCCGTGGTCCTCGCGACCGGCGGCATGGGCCAGGTATTCTCCGCGACCACCAACCCGTCGGTGTCGACGGGCGACGGCGTGGCGCTCGCGCTTCGGGCCGGCGCGGAGGTCAGCGACCTGGAGTTCGTCCAGTTCCACCCGACCGTGCTGTTCCTCGGCCCGGACGCGGAGGGCCAGCAGCCCCTGGTCTCCGAGGCCGTGCGCGGCGAGGGCGCCCACCTGATCGACGCCGACGGCGTGCGCTTCATGGTCGGGCAGCACGAACTCGCCGAACTCGCCCCCCGCGACATCGTCGCCAAGGGCATCCTGCGCCGCATGCTGGAGCAGGACGCCGAGCACATGTACCTCGACGGCCGGCACTTCGGCGCCGAGATGTGGGAGCACCGCTTCCCGACGATCCTGGCCGCCTGCCGGGCCCACGGCATCGACCCGGTCACCGAGCCCATCCCGGTCGCCCCGGCCGCCCACTACGCCTCCGGCGGCGTCCGCACCGACTCCCACGGCCGGACGACCGTCCCCGGCCTGTACGCGTGCGGCGAGGTCGCCTGCACCGGCGTGCACGGAGCCAACCGGCTGGCGTCCAACTCGCTGCTCGAAGGCCTCGTCTACGCCGAGCGCATCGCGGACGACATCGCGGCCGAGGGCCTGCACGCGCGCGTGCCCCAGCCGGTCCCGCACCCGGAGATCCCCGAGCACCCCCTGCAGACCCCGGAAGCCCGTTTCGCCATCCAGCGGATCATGACGGGCGGGGCGGGCGTCCTGCGCTCGGCCGGCTCCCTCAGCAAGGCGGCCGACCAGCTCCAGCGCCTGCACACCGACGCCCGCGAGGCCCTCGCCGAGAACGGCAAGACGGCCGAGGCGGGCGTCGACACCTGGGAGGCCACCAACCTGCTGTGCGTGGCCCGCGTCCTGGTGGCCGCCGCCCTGCTGCGCGAGGAGACCCGGGGCTGCCACTGGCGCGAGGACCGCCCCGAGCGCGACGACACGACCTGGCGGCGCCACATCGTCGTCACCCTGAATCCGGACCGCACGCTGGCCGTGCGCACCACGGACACCACACACTTCCCCCCGACCGTCCCCACCC